>JAAZON010000487.1 GCA_012797725.1 SAR324 cluster bacterium
GGCCAATATCGTGATCGTGACCAAAGTCGTGACCCACATCATGGCCTGACAGGTCGTGCCCTCCCACATCGTGCCCGACATCATGTCCATGGCCCACCTCATGCCCACCGAGTGAGCCCAAGGCAACCAAGAGCATGCCGAACACTGCAAGAAACAACGGAGCAAGGAAAAATACGTTCTGCCATTGCAACCACCATGCTAATGAATGCATGCTGCGGAGCACCTCCTTTCCTGTATCCAGTGATGCACTCTAAGCATCATTTCTCACTGGTGAAAAATGACGGTTAATCCCTTCTACCCTTATCTCTGCATATATAAACGGATAAACGCCCCAAACCTTAGCAACAGGGCGCAAGTCCGGATTGGTCCCTCATGGACTCAATCGTTACGTTATGCTTATTTTCAAAGCATCCGTCATATTATCTTTTTTAATTATGCTAAGCAAAAAAACTTCTTATGCTCAAATAATGTGCAAAAGGATTAGCGAAGTTTCTTTGCGGAAAGGGGAGAATGGGCGCTACAGGGGTCGAACCTGTGACATCCAGCTTGTAAGGCTGGCGCTCTACCAACTGAGCTAAACGCCCTCAAAGAACTTACATAAAGGCACCACTAGTCCCTAGAAGCATCCTTCGAAACAACGGCCAAAGGCCTTGCGAAGAAGGAGCGAAGTAGGAAGCTAAAACGCCTTCAAGAGTTGAGCTTCTTTCTTACACGGAAAATGGCACCAAGGTCAATCAGGCAAATATTTTCGCATAAAGCCAGTAATTTCACCCAATGCTTTTGGTGGAGAGCCCGCGCAATAACCTAAGCAGCAATACTTAATGCGTAACCACATCGACAACAGCTTGAGAATCCTGCCCATCACGGTCGTTTTTCCCTTTCTTGCCATCAAGGTCTTCATAAAGGAGTATGTCCTGGCTTCGCTTGAATTCAAGAACCTTGAAGAAGCTCCCAAGTTCTACATATTTAAATGCCTCTCGAAGCACTTCATCCATGTGCTTGACTGGAACCAACTCAAGTTCCGATCTCACAATTGCCGGAATTTCTTCTATCTCATTCTCGTTCTCTTCTGGCAGCAATACTCGCTTGATTCCACCCCTGTGCGCAGCCAATGCCTTTTCTTTAAGACCACCAATTGGAAGTACATTCCCCCTAAGAGTGATTTCACCTGTCATTGCGACTTCGCGGTCAATAGGAATTCCTGTAAGGGCCGAGACCATTGAAGTTGCCATGGTAATTCCAGCTGATGGCCCATCTTTGGGAATAGCACCTTCTGGAACGTGGACATGGATATCAATCTTATCGTAAAAATCCTTTGGAAGGCCTAGGAAGCTATGCCTTGAACGAACAAAACTCAAAGCTGCCCTCGCCGATTCCTGCATGACATCTCCAAGCTTGCCAGTGATCTGCAATCTGCCCTTGCCCGGAAGAATAGTCGTCTCAATTGTGAGCAATTCACCGCCCTTGTCAGTCCAAGCAAGACCTGTCACAGTCCCAACTTGATTAGATTCCTCCTTCCTACCGTGACGATACTTAGGCTGACCCAAAAATAGAGGCAGGTCCTTTGCATCTATTTTTACAGAATGAGCAGTCCCCTTTTCCACCACTTCAACTGCGGCTTTGCGGCAAAGTGTCGCGATTGACTTCTCGAGGTTTCGTACTCCAGCCTCTCGCGTGTAGGAACGAATAATCTCCAAAATAGCAGCATCAGTGATATCAACATTATGAGGCTGCAAGCCATTGGCCTTATGCTGTTTATCAACCAAGTACTTCTTTGCAATAGAAAGCTTCTCAAGCTCTGTGTATCCAGAAAGCATGAGAATTTCCATTCTGTCTTTTAACGGCTCTGGAATTGTATGCAAATTGTTAGCTGTGGTGACAAACATGACCTTGGAGAGATCGTAATCACAATCCAGATAATGATCGTTGAATGTATCGTTTTGTTCTGGATCCAATACTTCCAGTAAGGCCGACGATGGATCCCCTCTGAAATCAGTCGACATCTTATCTACTTCGTCCAGAAGAAATACCGGATTGCTCTTACCAGCTTTCTTTAATGACTGAATTATCTTACCAGGCAGCGCCCCAATATATGTACGCCGATGCCCTCTGACTTCAGCTTCATCGCGCACACCACCAAGGGCAACCCTCACAAATTCACGATTCGTTGCACGAGCTATCGAGCGTCCAAGTGAGGTTTTTCCCACTCCTGGGGGCCCCACAAGGCAAAGAATTGGGCCTTTTTGTTTGTCGACAAGCTTTTGAACAGCTAAATATTCGAGGATACGCTCTTTGATTTTTTCAAGTCCGTAATGATCTGCCTCTAAGACATCTCGTGCTTTTTCTATGTCAATTTCAGCTTCTGAGATTTCATTCCAAGGCAATGCCAGCATCCAATCAACATAATTTCTGACTACTGTGGCCTCTGCGGACATGGGCGACATCATCTTGAGTTTTCTAATCTCCTTTTCTGTCTTTTCCCTTGCATCATCAGGCATGTCCTTTGCTTTAAGCTTGTCTTCAAGCTCAGTTATCTCATTTCTGAAATCATCCTTCTCCCCAAGCTCCTTTTGAATGGCTCTCATTTGTTCATTCAAATAATACTCTTTCTGAGTTTTCTCCATTTGCTTTTTAACGCGATTGCGAATGCGTTTTTCAACCTGGAGTATCTCGATTTCTGACTTCATGTGCCCAAGAATTTTGTCCAATCTTTCTTGTGGGGAGATAGTTTCTAGAATATCCTGGCGATCTTCGAGCTTGAGATTCAATTGAACCACGATGGCGTCCGCAAGACGCGACGGATCTTCTATCGCGTTGACTTGCATTATCATTTCCGGATTGACCTTTTTTCCAAGCTTAACGTAGTTATCAAAAGTAACATTAACAGAACGCATTAGTGCTTTGATTTCTGTTGTTACTTCCACAGGAATCTGGATCTCGTCTGCCTCAACAGTTAAGAACTCTTCACCATCTTGGAACTTTTTAATCTTAGCCCTAGCCTTACCTTCAACCAGCACTTTTATTGGGCCGTCAGCAAGTCTTATAAGTTGAACAACTTCTCCAAGTGTTCCAATTGAATAAATGTCCTTTTCTGTTGGATTGCTGGTTCGAGCGTCTTTCTGAGCAGCCAGCATTATATAGCAATTCCTTCTTTGAGCTTCTTCAATAGCACGTACACTCTTTTCCCTTCCTACAAATAGCGGAACTACCTGCTGGGGAAATACTACCAATTCTCGAAGTGCAAGCAGCGGTATGCTGTTATTTTCAGATGCTTTCATACAACTCCGTTTAAATTACGTTCATGAGATCTTATTAAACTCTAACTTCAATTCTCGTCCACAATCCAGCTAGATTATGATGCATTTCAATGAACAAACTTCGCCAGATATTATTACCTTTTTTATTAAATAAGCACGATAGCTTGGCAGAACAAGAGGCCACATGACCATTTTAGATTATTTCTAATAACCCAGTTTTACAAGATCCTGAAATCCTTCTCCAATTATTGTCGCGATTCTATTTGAAAATAAGTCCTGTTTCCATACTCCAAAAAAACAAATCTAGAACATCGATAGATTCTCCTACTTGATCAGCAAAGTGAAGAAAGGCCTCTTCGACCTCTTTGTATTTCTTTTCTGTCAAGGCTTTTGGAATTTCTCTTATAACATTCAATCGTTGAAGGTTTCTCAAGATATGCCTATCCAGTATGGCAAGATTACGCCTACCAATATTGCGCAGCGCATGTGAAGCTTCTTTCCAACCAAGACCCATCACCCGCGAAACAAGCATCTCCCTTTCTTGTTTTGGGTCAAGATCTTTACACAAGATTTTCTTTATTTCCTTCGCATTGTCCAGAAAAGCAAGCACTCTTTTTGCTTTCTCCTTGTGAAAGCGAATGTAGTGCCCAGGGTCTCCAAGTATTCTTTCAACTTCTTTAAGTGTAAGACCCCCCACAAAAAGCCCTCGTTGCTCCATTTCTATCAAACACCTTTCGGCGTTAAAAGGACTACTCTGGGGAGTCAGCAAACAAAAAAGAAGCTCTCGTGGCCATAGCTTCCTCGGCACGGAGGCGAAATCTTGCAATCTTGCCTCTATCACAGGCTTCAAAGTCTTAAGTAGTCGTGCGTCCAGGATCACTTACAGTTAGGCTGATTCTGCTTGATGCTCATAAACAATCAGAGGCTTTTCTTCTTTCAGGATGGTGTCCTCTGAAACAACCACCTCTTTTATTTCTGGCTCTGAAGGTATCTCAAACATCACATCCAGCATCAAAGCCTCCATGATAGCTCTTAGGCCGCGTGCCCCTGATTTTCTCTCAATTGACTTCTTTGCTATAGCGCGCAATCCACCCTCTGTAATTCGAAATTGCACGTTCTCCATATCAAAGAGTTTTTTATACTGCTTCACCAGAGCATTCTTTGGCTCAACTAAGATCTGAACCAGGGCGTCCTCATCGAGATCCGTCAAGGTAGCCAAGCAGGGTAAACGTCCTATAAATTCCGGAATTAAACCAAACTTAAGCAAATCTTCAGGCTGAACTTGAGCAAGGAAATCATCCCGTTCGTTATTCTTAGCTTTTTCTCGCTCTCGAATTGGCAACTTCTTGTTCTCCTTCGCTTTCACAGCTCCAAACCCAAGTTTCTTCTCACCAACCCTCTGACGAATTATATCTTCAAGCCCTACAAAGGCACCCCCGCATATGAAAAGTATGTTACTTGTATCAACCTGCAAAAACTCTTGCTGCGGGTGTTTGCGGCCACCCTTGGGTGGAACACTTGCGATGCTGCCTTCGAGCATTTTCAAGAGAGCCTGCTGAACACCTTCTCCCGAAACGTCCCTAGTAATTGACGGGTTCTCTGACTTCCTTGAGATCTTGTCAATCTCATCAATGTAGACAATACCTCGTTGGGCTTTCTCTACATCATAATCTGCCGCCTGTAATAAATTAAGAATTATATTCTCAACATCTTCTCCTACATAACCGGCTTCTGTAAGGCTGGTTGCGTCTGTAATTGTAAATGGAACTTGCAGGATTTTGGCTAATGTTTGAGCCAAAAGTGTCTTTCCCACACCCGTTGGTCCAATCAATAAAATATTTGACTTTTGAATCTCAACATCATTACTTTGCTTACATTCAATTCGCTTGTAGTGATTATGAACCGCAACAGAAAGTACCTTTTTCGCTCGTTCCTGCCCGATTACATATTGATCCAAAAAATCTTTTATCTCTTTTGGCTTTGGAATATTCGAGGAGCGACCTGCTACTTCTTCATGATCGACTTCTTCAGCAATGATGTCATTGCAAAGATCTATACACTCATCGCATATGTAGACATTTGGTCCAGCGATCAGCTTTCTCACTTCCTCTTGGCTACGATTACAAAAGGAACACACCAATGTATGCCTTGTTCTATCCGAGTCTCTTGCCACCTATTTACTCCTCCAACATCACTGCAAGGCCAGTATAGGATAAATCTGTCCCTTAATCATGCTTCAATGAAAACTCATGAACTTCATCAATTATACCATAATCCTTCGCTTCCTGAGCAGTCATGAAGTTATCTCTGTCTGTATCCGCTTCTATTTGCTTGATATCTTTAGAAGTATGCAAACTTAAAATCTGGTTAACTTCAGACTTTACTCGCCTCATCTCACGTGCATGAATCTCAACATCAGAGGCCTGCCCTTTAAAGCCGCCTATAGGCTGATGGATCATTATACGCGAATGAGGCAACGCGCTTCGCTTCCCTTTCGCTCCGCCTGCGAGCAACACCGCTCCCATACTTGCGGCTTGACCAACGCATACAGTAGCTACATCTGCTTTCACGTGATTCATAGTATCATAAATCGCCAACCCAGAGCTTATAGAACCACCTGGACTGTTTATATATAAGAAAATATCCTTTTCCCGGTCTTCACTGTCCAAAAACAGCAATTGGGCGACCACTACATTTGCCACCAAATCATCTATTTCTGTTCCAAGAAATATAATGCGTTCTTTCAAAAGCCGCGAATAAATATCGTAAGAACGTTCTCCACGACCGGTTTGTTCTATTACATAAGGAATGTAATTCACGTTTTTAAAATCCATATATCA
>JAAZON010000488.1 GCA_012797725.1 SAR324 cluster bacterium
AGATTCGCAGCTTCTAATTGGTCAATCCAAATTATTAAATTCTTGCTAATACCTTCAATTCCACGTAAACCCTCAAGCGATGGCGTTTTCTCAGAAATTATTTTGGCAATTTCGTCGTTCAACTTATAACGAGTCTTGTTATATCTGATTGAGGTTTCGATGCTCAATTTATTTTTTTTCAAGAGCTGGGAAACTAATTTTGGTAAGGTTGTTTTTTGGAGATCATATTGGTCAACTTTTATGTGACTAATATGTTTAGAAGGAATTAGGCCATTCTTGAAACGGCAATTAATTTCAGGACTTGTTGCTCTTGAATTGTTGAAATCTTTTTGTAATTGCGATGAGAATTTCACATATTTTCGCTGATGGATATTTTCGTCTCTTTTTGAATAAACAAACAGTTTATTAAATTCAACTAAGGTTGAAATAGATTCATTTTCTCTTTTGAAATCTGCTGATCCTGCCGATCGAAGTGTAATGCTAACGTCATCTGCTTCAAGGAGACTTCTGGGATCTACCTCTAACAAGATCGGGCCATAAGGGTTTGGGGTCGCTCCATGTCCATCCACAAATGTTTTTCCAAAATCAGTAAAATTTAGAAATACTTTATCCCATACATCATTCTTCCTATCCGTTTCATCAGTCTCGAATGTCGTAAATTTTAGGCCAGAGGATGTCAATTTCTCTCTTGAAGGAATTCCTCCCAATTCTAAATAAGAACAAAAATCAACTAGCTGGCAGGCATGATATAGAGTAACTTGACGCTCAAGTAAATTATCAACCAATTCTTTTATATTGGCTTTATCGGTGAACATAAGGCTCCTATGATTTAGAAAAATGAAAGTTGAATAGTTTCTTGATCTTTCTCATGATTTGTTGAAATGTGGGATTGTAATTGTTCCCCCTTTTCAAAAAGCTCTTCAAATAAGCGGGGTTTAATCTGCATCCACAATTTTTCAGCTTCTAATCGAGTTAAACCTATCTTATATAAGCGCCAATCCATTTCTCTTTTCCACCAGGGGGAGGGTAACATTTCATTTTCAACAGCACTTGAAAAATAGAACGATATCCAAGAGACTTTTCTTGAATTAATTCCCACTTTTTCAGCGATTTTCTTGATAGCTTGTTTTCCTTCTTCAGTATGTTTATCTATTGCAATCCAAAATGGGAAATCGTTTTCGCTGCAGATAAGAGAGGTGCACTTTTCGATGGTTGGAATATTTTCCAACGTGGCTAAATAGGCAGCGGCCTGCATGAAAGCTCGATCCCAGGGCCAACCTGCTCGTTTGAACGAGGCATGTGCTTTGTCAATTAACAATTCTTTCTGAGTTTGGTTTTGCACATTGTCTTTCATTCTTTGCCAAAAACCTTCTGGTTTCTGGATCGCTTCTGCTATATCTTGAACAGGTTGAAAAGATGATGAATTTGTGAAATCAGATGAATCTCCTTTTGAGAATTCATAAGACAATGACCCTAGTCCTGCAGCATCTTTTTGCTTTTGAGAAATTGCTGTTTCAATTAAGACTTGCGTAATTGACTCAGTATTTAATTCCTTGTCAAGCAATATCCCCAACGGCCAGCTCTCCTCAAATACGATAACTCCTGTTCGACTGACTAACCATGGGGTATCTCCGACTTCAACCAGATGATTTACCACTTTTGGAATAAGCGATATGCATCCTCTACGGACTGCTTTTTGTAAAAGTGACCGACAATTTTGGTGAGTATCTGGACTTGCTTTGTGTACTGTCATTATTCAAGGATTCTCATAGAAATTTGTTATTCAGGA
>JAAZON010000489.1 GCA_012797725.1 SAR324 cluster bacterium
AAATTGGATAGCTATCTAGTATGTCTACATTAGATGCGAACTCTAGTAAATAATTGTAATCATCAATGTTTCTGGTTAGGATTCTTCTTGCATTTAACTCGGACAGCATCTTCCAACAGATTTTTGGAAGTAAGCTCTCTGAGTTCGACTGGATTTTGACTCTCTCCCGAGGATTTCCGATTTGATTCTTCATCTCCCTTAGTTGAAATGCGTCTTGCATATTTCTTTTTGCTTCTTCACGAGCTGGATCATCATCCATTTGCTCTATTAATCCTTTCGCGTAGTCAGGACCTACCGACGAGTATGCTAGATCAACAATCTCTCTTTGAATATTATGAGAGGTGGTACCTTCAAGAAGAATCGAATTCTCAAGTGCTTTTTGGATAAACATCTTTGAAACAGAAATGTCAACGCTACATGCGTGGCCTGCAGCTGCTAAATATCGCTCAATTCTATCAAGATTTGAAGGTATTTTCTCGATATCTGAAGATAGTGAATTGATTATCCTTATTCTTTCTTTGTTATGCTTTTCTGGCATATTTGAGGCAATAATTCCGAGGACATAAGCTCGATCAGAAGTGTTTGGAATTTCATTAGCCAATTCCTCTAGATGAAGATAGTCAGAAAGGCCTGTACTCTCAATACGTAACACCTCTGATAAAGCGATAATTTCGTACCCCTTATGTTGTATGTTTTTCATGTCAGGGAGTTTTTCGTTTATGATGTCCCGAATGCGTCTCTGGATCTCATTTCTTTGTTCTCTTGTAAATTTTGTCCTTCTAGAAGAGCCGGAAAAGTTATCAGGAATCGTAGAAATTAGTGAGTACAAAGCCGAATCATTCCGCATTCGGTTAGCCAAGTTTATCAAATCAATAATTTGTTCATACGTTAAGTCGAACTTCGAACCAGGTCCATAATAATATGGATCAGATAGTATTGATCGTTCGCAAATAAAATGGGCAACTTTGAGTAATGCAACATCTTGGTCACCAACGTCGAGTTTTTGAATCTCTTCAAATGTTGTAACGGGATTTGTTACATAAAAAGCAGGAACAATATTAAGGAAAGTGGAACTCCAAATTGTTGGATTGTTACGCTCTAATTGAAGCATGTAGGGATGAATGTATTTTGAGAAAACTTGCTTTGCATCGTCGGTTCTATTATTAATATAATAGCAGGAAACAATACTAGCCCAGAGATACATCCGTATTTGTGGATCTTCAATAACACTAATGGCATTACAAATTAACTGTTGATCCGCTTCATTTTCAATTCTACGTTTCAGTAATCCACTAAAAGCACGAATGGCTAACCTAACACAGGTACTGTAGACACTAGATAATGACACATCGTTGAATTCAAAAGTCTGTTTTTGCTCTTTAGTAATCTGATAAAACTCGATTGCTTTATCCTTCGAGAAATCCGATAGTGTAGAAGCTATACTAAAACCGAGATGAAACTTTTCCCATGAGGCATCTAGATTCCTCCAGACAGATTCGATTTGGCAAATGGTCCCCACAATTTTTCGGTCCTCGAGGTTGAATTTTGACTCATCTTCCGGCTCAGAATTCAATCTGAGGCAAAGTGTAAGAAAGTCCAGGTGGCATTTGCACAGTAAAAGTGGATTCTGTACTTGATCTAATATCTCATGTATGTATGAGAAATCATAATTCCGAACAAACTTATCGATAGGGTGTTGAGCACTTAACCTGTTGAAAAGTAGCTCAATTGCATTCTCCCTAATCGATCGATCACCGATTGCATGGATAATACTCGTAATAATTGTTGAATCCCATCTCTGCACAGGTTGACCAATATAAGTTTCAAGTAAGTCATACTTAGCGCTATTTCTTCGGTTCTCTGTGTTAAGTCTCTCAATAAAATCTAAAGCGAAACTTGGAAACTTGCGTGAAAGTGCAGCGATAACTGGTACAGTAACATCGTACTGCTCTGCTACATTTGTAATAATGGTCTCAATTGATTCAAAAAAATCTTTTCGAATTGTCGAGATTAACACATCATTCTCTTCGGATCGCAATTGATCCTCCGAATCAAGCAGAGATTCGAGAATTCTGGCTAAGCAGGTTGCCTTCGTTGGGATATCAAGCATGCCATGCACATAATAAAGATATAGTTCTAAAATTCGATCGTCAGCGCTCTTAATACCTATTTTCTTTTCAGAATCCCTGATTAATAATTGAAGTCGTACGTGTTCTACTGAAGGTCCGGTTTTTTGGAGAGTCGTTCGTAAATCGTCGAAACGAGGAACTAAATCTCTAATTTCTTCTTCTGAAGACAAAAAAGGCAATGGAGATGCGATTTGGCGATAATCGTAAGCATTTGGTGTATAAACTGTAGTTTGTATGGAACGTTCTAAAACATACTTCATTACATCAGTAACATCTTCTCTTTCGCGTTTCTGGAGAATCCAGAGTCGCAATAGGGATAAACTATTGAGCGGATCAGAGAATTCGCTTGCTTTCTGGATAATTTGAGGTGCATCATAATCACCTAATAGTAAAGATGCATGCACCGATAATTTCTCTGAACTTCCTTGACCTATCGTCTTATTTACCTGTTCGAATACTTTCGAACCTAGCTGTTTGTCCATTCTTATAGCATTAAGCGAAAGTCGGGCGATTCTCCAATCTTGTTCACCAGTGCTGTTGTTGGAGTTTATAATCTTGTCAGCCATTTCAATGGCTAAGTCTGGAAGCGAGAACAACAGATCTGATGCAATATCTATACCTTTGGTTCCGATTAACAATGGATCGATTTGAGAATAGAGAATCCTCATTTGATCGAGCAGTTCTGAACCTACCTCTTTATCGTTGAGGACTCGATACTTGGCAATTATTGCCAGAGAGTGGAGAAGGTCTTCTTTAAACAATGTACTTTGAGCAAGATCCAGAGCTTGATCCTCGAGTTGAAGAGAAATTAAAGCTTCTATCTCTGAAATTTGTGACTTTGATTTATCAATGGAATTCACCACAGATTTTTGAGAACAAAACCTCATCATTTCTACATTTTTTGAGGAGCGTTTAGAGGCTTCAATTCCCAGCGATATATGATGCTTAATTGGGAAGACTGATGCACCTGTATCAATAACCCTGGTCATGTTCTGAGGAGTAAGGTGCGCCAATAACTCATCAAACTTTTCAGCTTCTTGAAGATAATTAGGCAGTGATAATACGGATTCGACTGATAAAATATTCGCCATATAGTGATCTATCAACTTATCAATAGCTCTATTTTTATAAACCCTTAATTTTGTGGAAGCAAAATTTTTAAATGACTCTGATACGAACGAAACAGTACCATCTTCGGTCAGGTTAACAAAGCTAATCCGATTGACGATCGATGAAATTGTTCTCGCATCAAGCCCCATTATTTGTCCTAAAGTATTGATTGATTGTTGGTTTTTCGCAAAAGTAATTATTGATAAAATATCTGTAATAATAGTGTCGGTATAATCAATTTTCTCCCATTCAAGGCTGAATAATTCTGGCATTTTCTTGGGTAAATCGATTGAGAATGATTCACGAGTAAGTCCATTTTCGATTAATCTTCTTATTGTCACTAAATACTCAGGCAATCCGTTGCACGTGTTGTTTATCTCAATTAAAAAATCATCATCAATCAAGCCACCAAACAATTCTTTTGCTTCTTGAACAGAAAAGGGAACAATCGGTAATCGTTTGATATTTGTCGAAGTAAAACGCTTACTGCTCAGATTACCATCTTTGCTCGTAATAATGAACTTAAAAAACGAATTCGATCCTGGAAGCAACTCCAATATACTGTTGGTCACATCCTGATGTATCTCAGGAACCTCATCCAAACCGTCAATAATGAAGTAAAAAACCTTGTTATATTTTTTTGCATAATTCAATAAACTAGAGTAGCTTCGATGAAGCGAACCTTTATCCAAAAACGATTCGCTTTCATCCAAAGTCTTAAACAGAATCCAATTGATTTGGCGTTCTAGATCTCTAAATAATATGTTTGGATCAAAACCCCAACTAGAATATGGACTAATGAAAAGCGTGAATGCTTGAAATGAGTAATCTGATGCAAATTGGGCGACTGTTGTTGTCTTGCCAATCCCATTAATGCCTTCCACTATTAGGTAATCAATATCCACGTTCTGTAGATAATGATTCATGCCATTAATCATTCCATCCCGCCTCACCGCAGTCTTAGGGAGACGAGGAAATGTGTTGCTGACTTTTGTAAGATCCATAACTTCCAATGTCATAACTGAAAACCTCCAGTGGGCAATCGACATATATGCCTAGTAAACTGATTCATGTAAGTACTGTGAAAGTTCAATTAGGTTATACGTCCTTAGTATAATACAACAAAAAAACGCTACTAGTAAATGAAGATTAATACATTATTTGGAGTAACTCGCTGGACAGTAAGAATATATCTCTCCGGTAAAATTTCAGGTTGTTGTGCTTTTATCCTATTTGATTCACCTTGTAAAACAAAATAATCAGATTACTTACAGCATCAGTTTCGACCAGGATATGAAGCCTGGAGGATTGTATCTGAAGTAAGTCGCGATTAAATTAATTACAAAAAAGGCCTGTTTCCAAAACGAAGGCCTTTTTTTGTGGTATGTCCTTATTGGTCGGCTAGCTAAAAATTTTGCCGGAGTGAACCCATCGAGTAACCAAGATTGAAGTCGCTTCTACGGGTTCATTCCAGCCTACGAAAAACGAAAAGAAATTTATTCCGACCAGTTTTCCAGAGTCTTCTTGACATCCGCCAGGAAGTTGTCGCCGCTTTCGCCGTCGATCGCGCGATGGTCGAAAACAAGCGAGAGGTAAACCATCGGGCGAATCGCGATGGAGTCGTTTCCGTTCTCGTCTGTGATCACAACCGCGCGTTTCTGCATGGCGCCCGTGCCCAGGATGCCAAGCTGGGGTTGGTTAATGATGGGCATCGCG
>JAAZON010000490.1 GCA_012797725.1 SAR324 cluster bacterium
ACCGCTCGCTTTTCCACTTCAGTAATACCATGTGGAACCGATATGATAATTCTAGGCCGCACCAGGGAACGTCCATTACGAATTTTCCGAATCAAATATCTCAACATCTGTTCTGTAACTTCGAAGTCTGCAATAACTCCTTCCTTGACCGGTCGAATTGCTTGAATACTATCCGGGGTGCGCCCCAGCATGTTCTTGGCTTCAACACCTACCGCAAGAACTTTTTTCCGTCCGTTTGTAGCGTCATTCTGCACAGCAACCACCGACGGCTCATTGCAGACAACACCTTGACCCTTTAAATAGATCAAAGTGTTCGCCGTACCTAGATCGATTGCAATGTCATTCGAAAACAGGCCCTTTAATATACCTAATACCATTTGCTCTTTCTCGCTTAACTAATTGATATGCTTGCTTAGGTGAAGGAAATCTTAATGCTGAGGAGCTCCCCAAAAGCAAGATCTCGTGTAGCACGACTAGAGGTCGAAGATCAACAAAATTACTTTAAGATACTTAAACAAAACTCTTAGGTGTTAACTGATTCTCCAATGATTAAATACATCTCTTTTCCCCCTACTTTCAGTTCTGAGACCTGACAGAGCACCTTTAAGGGCTTTTCCGTGGATTGAAAAGAAGTTTAGAACGCTAAAATCGTTTTGATTTCAGCTCTTAATTCCTCTGGAAGCTCTGTCAAATTTTCTTCCCCGATTTTTTGCCCGATCCTTGAAAAAGTCTGAACAAGAAAGGCTATTTGCTCGTCCAGAGCTGCCCTTTTATCGACAAAGACAAGTTTTTCTTCCATCTTTCGGCATGTTCCACTGGACGCAGCCCAGCCGGGCCCTCTTTTAAGCTCTTCGCGTCTAACTTTAAAACCCAAGGAAGCAAGAACTTGGGTTAATCCCTTGAAAATACGCTCCTTCTCGCGGTTTTTCCTCGTTGATACTCGTTGCTTCTCTTTTGATCTCGACTGCATAAAAAAATACCCTCAAAAACATCCAGAAACTGGCTAAAATGCTACGGCTCCGCGAGGAGCTTGTAAACAAGCAAAGTTAATGGTATCTTTTGCGACCTTATCAATATTCGACAAGTAGAAAAATCAAGGAATTCAGTGATGTGCGCAAATTGTGGAAAATTAATGTCAGAAATTGAAATGTCTTCGTTAAAAAAGGAGCTTCCTGAGTTCCGTACCGGCGATACAGTTAAAGTGCATGCTAGAATCGTGGAAGGGGCTAAGGAGCGTATTCAAATCTTTGAAGGCATTGTTACAAAGCGTAATAAAGCTAATCAGCCTTCTGCTACCTTCACAGTGCGAAAGGTCTCTTCTAACATTGGCGTGGAACGAACTTTCTTACTTCATAGTCCCAGGGTTGAAAAAATTGAAGTAGTTGGAAAAGGGAAAATAAAACGAGCCAGATTGTTTTACTTACGTCCACTTCGCGGTAAAGCAGCAAGAATCAAGAGCCGTTATCTGGCTAAGCAAAGTGGGAGTACGAGCACCCAGGAAAATCCCCCGAGTGACGAGGCTTCAGATCAACAAGTTACAGAGTAACCCTAGCCCAAATTTTGATTGAATTTGTTTCAAAAAAAATCTCAGTCTCTTTCGGTTGATCCGATGTAAAGCTTCATTGATAATTCTTGAGACTTTGGCTTTCACTCACAGCTGAGTCTATAACTCCCGCATTAGTTTTTTCTTTATGCAGCTTTCCACGAGTCTTTTCAGAAGGATTATTCTTTTGTCCGTACTTATCTTGAGCTTTTGAGTAATCATCTGTCTGTTTTTCTTTTTGAGGCATTTTGCACTCACCATTAAATACGCTTCCCTTTTCAAGAACTAAAACCGGTGTTTCCAGCGAACCCTCTAGGCT
>JAAZON010000491.1 GCA_012797725.1 SAR324 cluster bacterium
ATCAAAAAAAATACACTAAAGTTATCCAGCAGATCTCTGAGAATAGTGATCTGGAGATAGAAGAAAACTACTTCCCTTCTTTTTGTACATACTCCAGTAGTTTTTCTTTTCGGCCCGCTTATTGGTAGATTCTAGCCAAATTGAGGCCTGATCAATTTTTTGTCTAAACGATTGTAAAAATCTCAAAACATTTTCAAAGAAAATTATGTGATAAACACCGGGGTTTTGCGGCACTTCAATCATGGCAATTTCAGTTTGGGTAGCAAAGTTTCCAGTACTCGCTGCCAAATTGCTTATTTCTACTGTGATAGATTGAAGTTGAGATCTAAGTATGTTCATTTTGTTTTCGGAAACCGACCTCTCCTCGCTAGCCAGATTTCTCTCAAAGCTAATTTGATTGCGCAACCTTTTATTCTCTTCATCTTGTCCGCTAGCAACTGCCTTCATATCTAGGGATTCACCAGGCTTCATCTCGGCTGAGCGTTTGACAGCCTGTCTTATACCCAGAAGCTCGCGCAGAAAGTCTTCAGAAGTACTTTTAAGAAGATCTGAACTTTGGTCACCAAAATTGTCACCAATATCTTTAAGGGACTCGACAACGTTCCTTTTTACAATGCTGCCTTTTGTCTTTTTATTGTCTGCCATAGATAGAAATGTAGACAGGACTTATAACTTGGAGTTTAACGCTGTATGGTGTTTTAATCAAGCAAGAGAAAGTAAGAAATCTAATGCTTTACGTCTTCTCAGAATAGCTTCTATAAATCGTTTTCTGTTTTCAGGAGTTTCTCCTTCTAAAGGAGCTGCACTTTGTGACATTTGCAAAGCTGCTTCAAGTTCTTTTTCGTCGACACTCAATTTTTCATCCTCGGCAATTTTATTCAAAATCAGATCAATAGAAATAGCCTCTTTTGCTTGTGTTGCATATTCGGCACGGATATCTTCTGGCTTTTTATTAATCGACGCAAGATAGTTTTCCAATGAGAGACCAAGTTTTTCAATTCTCTCAAGAAGCTTAGAAAGTCTACTATCAGCCTCTTCTTCAATTAAAATTTGTGGAACGTCAATTTTTACAGTATCCAGAACAGATTTTAAAGCGGTTGTTTCTTTCTCTTCACGACTCTTTTCTTTCTTTTCGTCCTTTCCTGGAACAATTATTGAGTCAGCTCTAAGCGCGCCGGTTACAGATTTTTTGTAGTCACCAAGATCGACATTCGGAAGTTCGCAAGTTATAGCCATTATCTGCCATGCTTCATTTTCATTAGCTTTAATTAGTTCGAATTTTGGATAGATGGCAATCTTAAGTTTATTTTCTTCTATAGATTCTGCTAACGCCTTTGGCAAAATATGACCCAACGAATGCTCTATCAATGAAGATTGGGAAATCTTTTCGCGAACTTTAGACAAAGGAGCTGCACCCTTTCTGAATCCCGGAATTTCAACATCTTTGGCCATTTCTGCGACAGTTTCATCTTGAGCGTCTTTTACTACAGCGAATGGAATTGTAAAAGTAATCTGAACGTTACCATTAGATTCCTTGGCTACAGTTGATGTTATTTTATCCTCTACTTTTTTGGTTGCCATGAGAAGCAATTATACTAGCCTGAAAGCAAAAAAGGAAATAGCTATTTTCCTCCACCGCCCTTGTGTTGAGTTACAAAAGTTGGTCTGGCGACAAATCCTTTGCCGCTAAACTTTGGTGAACTAAGCCTGTTAAAACCACCACCAAATTTGGAGAAGCTCGAAAACGGCTTCTTTTGGCCACTGCTGTTATTTTCTATAGGATTTGTACTTTTTGCATTTGTCATATGTTTATTATACAATAATACCATAACGAGCTTTGTGAGGCCCCGATAACTTCGGATAGAATCTCCAAGGTAAGAAAAAATAGATGGAGGTGAGTATTAAATAAATGCAAAATACCAAACTTTTTGTTGGTAATTTGGAGTGGAGTGTTACCAGTGACGATCTTCGTGCAGCATTTTCAGCAGCAGGTACAGTTACCGATGCAGTTGTCCTTATGGATAAGATGACAGGAAGAAGTCGAGGATTTGGATTTGTTACCATGAGCACAGAAGATGAGGCTAAAGCTTCTATCGAAAAACTTAATGGTAGCGATCTTAAA
>JAAZON010000492.1 GCA_012797725.1 SAR324 cluster bacterium
AATATTCGATTCTAATGCTTTCTCGATGATCTCCAACCCAAATCCGTCATTTTCCTCCAGCGATTTTATTCTTGCCAGTTCGATGATCACTTCAGGCGATTTTGGATCGATTTGATATGCGCTGCGGATGATCTCCATCGCTTTGGGAATGCTCCCCAGTTTTTCAGCAATACGTGCTTGGATCAGCAGCATTTCAAGATCATCTTTCATCTTTTCTTGCTGCATTTGAATATAACTTAATGCTTTTCGGTATTCTCCAACTTGGAAGTAAGCGTTGATTACCATGCGCAAAATAGCATCATTGTTGTTGAATTGCTGTTGATTTTCTTCAAAAACTTCAATGACCTTTCTATAATCCTGAATGGCATAGAGATCTTCAAGGTATTCTTTTTTGTTATTTTGATTTCCTGGATCGAGGGTTACTGCCTGTTCCGAATGAAGAATTGCCTTTTGCAGTTCTCCTTTTTCCTCATACAGCTTCGCCAAATCAGTACGCCAGAGAGGTTCATCAGTCAAAATATTCAAAGCGTTTTCATAAGCATCGATCGCCAGATCAGTTTCATTTTCAGCCATGAATATCTTTGCCATTCCAGCCGATAAATATGGATCTTTTTTATTCTCATGAAATGCATCTTGAAAAGCAGGGATCAATTCATTGAATTTATCTTCCGGAAACAATCCCAATGCGATCAGCGGCAGGTCATTTACCTTCTTACCCTTTTCTATAATCTGTAGCATCTTCTCATATTGTTTCTGATTACTGGCGTTGATCATCTGGCAAATCAAGGAAAGTGGTTCCTCTGATGCTGATTCAAACGATTGGATTTGACCATTCAACAAAAAAGTATGGAGAAAAGTGTATTGATTTTGAAGTTCTGCGGTGACAGATGAGTATTGTTGAGAGAGATTTGTAAATTCATCTTTTTGGATTACCGCAGGTAAATTCTTACTTACTCCGATCTTCTGATAACTCCATTCTTTCAATGCCAAGTTATAAATTCGATTGATCGTATTTTCTTTCATGTAGGAATAGTATGCCGGGAATTGCAGACATTGAATTGAAGCAACCACAGCATTCTCCCAATCTCCTCGTTCAAAAGCACAATCAGCCTGCCATTTTGGAAGGTTGACCAGGGTAGTGAGTATGCTTTCATCCGGATCATTACTTTGCTTTGATTTCATTGGCATATTCAATGCCTTTTGATAAGTTTGCCTGGCATCTTCAGAATTTCTATTCCGCCCCAATAATCGGGCTTTAGCAAAAAGAATTATGCGCTCCTGTAAAAATTCATCGGGAAGGGTATTGATGGTTGTGGCAACGGCGATTTCATTCCCATTTTCAAGCAATATGTTCAATATAATGCCTGTAAGCGCTGTACGCTTTTCCAGATCATCTATTTTATTAAGCTCATTGAGTAATCGGATCCAATCAGCAGTATTTTCTTCACCATTTTTCATCCATTTGCAGACTGCCAAAAAGACATTAGTAGAGACCTGATCAGCTTGAAGATCAAATGTCGATTCCATGAAATCGATATTATCTTTACTGTTGTCTTCAAATGTTTTCAG
>JAAZON010000493.1 GCA_012797725.1 SAR324 cluster bacterium
AAGCTTCTCGATAAGGAAAGAGCTGTAGGCTAAAAACTCCATTACAGCTTGGTAGACACATCCAGCTTTTCGTATCCAAATTCATTCACAACATGATAAATAATGGAATTTAAACAAAAAAGTTTCTTTGCAATGAAAAAATACCTGTGCTACGCGCTGCAACAACACACCGAGATACCCATATTCGTTTTCTGAGTTGAGAATTATAGCCTCATTCCGATGACTTACAGAAATACAACTGCTACCTCAGGAAAAACGCGGAACTCAGGTAAGTTCCAGCTCAGTCGAGAACGCGCCTTTTAAAACGACAGTAATTTTGGCGGATTGTCTACTTGACTCTCCCCTGGCGTTTTCTAATATCTTTGATCTCGAAGCAGGATCCGTTCTGCAGACTAATATAACCAAGGTATCTGCGAGTTCGCTTACGTGCTCTCGCGGCCATCTCATAGCAGGAAGGGCCACTACCCAGGGTGTACCATCTGGCAGCATAGTCACGTCCAAACATTGCAAAATTCTTGAAAACCCCTAAACGTACTCCACTCTTGTCGTAAAAGTACAAATACTTTTGTCTCGGAAAAGTGTTATTACCCTTGCCATAAATTAAAGAACAAGAACGAGCTCGTTCAGTGCCTGCCAAATGTCCAGATGCTTGATACTTGTAGAGGACTCTGGCTCCATTAGCCCCAAGTTTCACGATTCTTCGGCAGCCAACTTTTCTTAGAGGATTAACAGTCGGAGTGCTTGATGGAGTCGGGGTAGGAGTAGGAGTTTCTTCTTGGGCATAGCTTAAGTTTGAAGCCATAAAACATAACGCAAGAAATGCATATAAAGCATGTTTAGGGGCAAACATTTTCAAGTCTCCATTTTAATAAATTACGGTATATATAAATTGAAGCTCTCACTTGGGAGAAACGAAACATAGACCGAATATTACATCCAGTGCATTATTCGTCTTGGCCCTAAAAGCCTACAATTTTTTCTTCTTTCTCGCCACCCATCCTTCTTTGATAATCATGGGTGGACGGGTAAGGGCCAGGGAACCGCTTGGGACCTCTTTTGTAATAACTGAGGCTGCTCCAATATAGGCTCCTTCTCTAATTGTAACTGGAGCTACAAGTACTGTATCACTTCCCACAAAGGCATTCTTTTCAATAGTAGTCTTGTGCTTTTTCTGGCCATCATAATTGCAGGTAATGGTGCCAGCCCCAATATTAGTGTCTGCTCCCACAAAAGCGTCACCAAGATAGGTCAAATGGGAAGCTTTAACGCCATCTTCAAGTACGGATTTTTTAACTTCCACGAAATTTCCGATTCGGACATCTTCGCCAAGAACTGCTTCGGGTCTCAAATTGGCAAAGGGTCCAACAGAGGATCTTGCTCCCACAACAGCGCCCTCAATCCTGACACCAATTTTGATTAAAGCCTCTGGCCCTATAGTAGAGTTCTCAATGTACGCACAACCTTCAATTATAGTACCTGATTTAATGACACTTTTGCCTCTAATTTGAGTATTTGGACCAATAACAACGCCACTTTCTATGAGAACGTTTAGGTCGACATAGACACTAGAGGGATCCAGCATTTGAACGCCCGATGCTAGTAACTTCCCACGCCGGCGTTTCAGAATTTCATTGTTAATCAAAGTAAGCTCTTCAACACTGTTGACCCCTTGAAGTTCCTCTGTCTCAAAAAGTGTTAAGGCAGCAACTTTATGCCCATGTCCGGCCGCATAAGCTACGATATCAGTCAAGTAAAATTCTTTTTGCGCATTGTTGTCCTGGAGTGAGTCAAGCGCTAGGGGAAGAAAAGATGATTGAACAGCGTAGATTCCAGAGTTGACTTCACGCAGCAAGTATTGTTCAGGACTGCAATCCCTTGCTTCGATTACTTTGAGAATTTTACCACTTTTCTCATCGCGAATGATACGACCATAGGCTCGCTGGGTGTCTGATATTGCTGAAATCAAAGAAAGTGAAGCAACCTCGCTGTGATGGAGTTTCAGCAGGGCTAGCAAGGTTTCTTGACGAAGCAATGGCACATCTCCATAGAGAATAAGGATTGTGCCGTTAAAATCTCTAAGTTCTTTTAATCCACACCTTGCCGCGTGTCCTGTGCCGCGCTGTTCTTGCTGATAGGAAAAAAGGATCTCTGTCTTGGCAAATTGTCCCTCCTCTTTGGCTTTTAATATCTGGGCTTCAACTTTCTCCCTTTCAAACCCTGTTACAACAACGATCTTCTCAGGTTTTAGAGAGCTGGCTGTGCTCAATACATGCTCAATCAAGGTCTTTTCGATGCTCCTGTGAAGGACCTTCGGGATACCCTG
The DNA here is from genome assembly GCA_012797725.1 of SAR324 cluster bacterium. Next base: position 2,324 of record JAAZON010000493.1, read on the forward strand.
GCCCATTCTTTTTCCAAGCCCTGCCGCCAACACAATTATTGCAAGTGAATCCATAGTGTATATTCCGAAAAATTCTTGAAAAGTTGTAATGGCAGCCAAGAAATCTGCCGATAATTCTTATAGCAGTTTATAAAAGCTTTTAATAGGTTGGGGGCAATACTGAAAATGGCCGAATCTTCTCAGCCGGGGAAAGCCGCACTTGCGGAACGTGCCTTTGAAAAGCTCGATATGCGGTCCGAACTGGACCAATTGGAAGCAACGCTAAGCGATCTCAAAATGCAATACGAGCAATATTTTTCAGGAATTATCCAATTTGCGCCCGAGAAAGCGCATCAGGGCGTTAAGGCTATTCTAAGGAAGTTGAAAAAAGCACCATTTAAAAGTTCAGCGATGAACTATCGACTTCGTTCGCTTGAGCATCGCTACCAGACTTTCAATAACTACTGGCAGCGAGTGTTAAGAGAAAAGGAAGACGGCACATATTCTAGAGATGTGTTTAAGGCTAATTTGAGAGAAGCAGCTGCCCAAGAAGAACTTCGAGCAAAAACCAAACAAGGAAAAGCCGAAAGGCAAATGCGGGATCTCTTCAACTCCTACAAAGAAGCCCTAGAGAGACAAACTGGCAAAAGCTGCACTGTCGAGTTCAAACAATTCCAGAAACACTTGATTGATTCAGCAAAGGAACTGAAAAAAAGAAGTGGAAGCAAGAAAGTATCTTTTTCTGTTGTTGTAAAAGGTGGCACAGTCAAACTGAAGGCAAAAGTTTCTGAGTAAGTAAACCCAACCGCATCCATTTTTCAACGAAAATGAAGAAGGCTGAATCTATGGCCGACACTGCCAAGGGCTTTGCACTTAGAGCTTGAGGTTGATATAATCATTCTTCAATTCGGGGTGCTCTTCAGATGTCACTTGAAGGGCTGAGATAATACCCGTAGAACCTGATGCAGGTAATGCTGACGTAGGGAGCGATATGGCAGTATCCAGTGAATTAGTTCTTCAATCAAGCGATCTTGAGAAATTATCTGTTCCGAAAGTAGAGCGCAGATGGGAAACTTACAATCATCTTTTTGGTATTAAAGACTTAAAAAATATATATTTGGCCATGCGACATGGTGAGAGCGAGGCAAATACTAGGCGAATTACAGCAAGCAATCCGGCTTACGCGCTTTGCTCGTTTGGATTAACGGATTTTGGTATCCGCCAAGTTTGCGCATCAATAAACGCACAAAGCTTTCTAGACTCCTCAACCATTATTTGCTGCTCTGATTTACTTCGCGCAAAACAAAGTGCCGAAATTGCTGCAAACGAATTAGGTGTATCAGATCTATTCATAACGCCCTGGCTTAGGGAGCGCTTTTTTGGAGATTTTGATGCCTTGGATTACGTCGAGTATTTCCATCATATTCATCGGCGGGATAATGAGGATCCCATTTCTTCCTATTGCAATTGCGAAAGTGTTGTATCAGTCCAAAAGCGATTGTCTGAAGGAATCCTCCAATGTGAGAAAGAATTTAGCGGCAAAAAGATTCTTCTTGTTTCACACCATGATGCAATACAAATTCTAGAGTGTGTTTTCAGTAAAACTTCGCCAGGTTTTTACGCTGGGAGCCCAGATGCGCCGTA
>JAAZON010000043.1 GCA_012797725.1 SAR324 cluster bacterium
CTCCCAAAGATAAGCAAGGTGCAGTATTTGGATTCCATCGTGCTATGTGGATACCATGGGAGCTGCGATTAATTCGCTTATTGCCCTGGTCTATATCCATTTTCACAAGGATGATTATACAACACTTTTATTACTAGCTTTTCTGCCGTTGGCTCTTGTAATATTTTTGACATCTGTTGTCAAAGGATCAAGTTGTCCATAAAGTGTATTTAGGAAAGAAATGATCCTTGCTAGGCAATTTGAGGTTTTTTCATCTTTGCCAAAGATGCGAAACCTCTTATTGGCTGTGACCCTATTTTCTTTGGTGAATAGCAGCGACGTATTTCTGATCATGCATGCCCACGAACAGGATTATTCTGATAGCGCAGTAATTGGTGCATATGCTCTATATAATCTTTTATATACAGACTTTGCATTTCCGCTTGGAGGCTTAGCCGATAAATTCGGGAAAAGGTTCACGCTTCGTTTTGGTTTTTCGGCTTATGTGCTTTCATATCTCCTTTTTGCACGGGTTCCAGTATCATCTATATTGGTGCTGGGATTTGGAATTTATGTGCTTTATGCAGCTTCGACCGAAAATGTAATTAAGGCTTGGATCTCGGAATTAACCCCTAAGTATTTAAGGGCTTTAGCTTTTGGTCTTTTAACGATGTTAATGGGTCTAGGTATGCTGTTTTCAAGTACAATCGCTGGTTGGCTGTAGGATAATGTAGGGCCGCAAGCCCCTTTTTATTTTGGGTGCATTACTATCCATCTTTCTCCTTCCAAAATTTAATAAACCAGTGCGGTAAATGGGAATCTCCGAGTATTAGATGCATGGTATCAACAGACCAGAATGTTATGGATTTTTATAAACTGCTTCGGAAGGATTCTTATATACATATAGAATAGTTTTTCGCCTATCATCCACGTGGAATTCCATATCATGAGGGGCTGGTACGGGAAAACTATTTACAAAAAGGACGCTTTCGGGCTTCATTTCTTTCTTGCATTTCTCCCATAAGGCTGGCATTGGGCCAGGGGCAAGAAAGGCATAGATCATGTCAAATTGTGAAAAATCAACTTGCCAGAAATTCTTGTATGAAGTTTGAAGGTTCTTAAGTCCTGAGATTCGAACTCTAAGCCAGGAAAGCAAGAAGGGAAGAGGGCCTATTTCTACTCCTAAAAAGTTTACGTTTGGGCGTTCTCTGGCCAAAAAAAACAGCATTGAGGAAAAACCACTTCCAAGATCTAGAAAGGAGAGTACCCGATCGTCAGGAATTTGAGAGAGTACAACATCGTACATCTGTGTACTTGTGGGATAAAATGGAACCCGTGTCCAGAAAGTGGGTATGTAGACAAGCAAAATTAAGACGGCGAGGATTGCCAAGACAGAATTTGGAATTAAAACCGATGTGAATATGGATATAAGAAGAGGGAGTAACAAGTTGAATAGCCTCCAGGGAAATGAAAGCTTCAACATCCAACTGCATAAAAAGGCAATGAAAGTATGTGCGCCAAGCTGTAAGAAGGCCGAAAATCCCAAGTCACCTACTGCAATTGCAGAAGCAAAGCCTATAGTTTGAGAAATCATGCTCCAAAAAAGGAATTGAATTGGTTTGGGGATTTGCATAAGGTCTCAAACCTGATGTAGATCTTCTGGCATTTTTGCACGCACTGACTGCTCATAATAATTATCTAGCTCTGCGGTTTTTTCTTTGATGCCTACTGCTAGCGAAGATTCAGGAACATAGATCATAACTCGATAAAAAATATCCCCTCTTGTCCCATCTTTCAAAAGGGGTCCGGCGTCTCTTACTCTCAGTTCCGTTCCGCTTTGAGTTCCTGGTGGAATTTTTATAATTGTGGGGCTTCCAAGAGTTGGTACTTTTATGCTAGCTCCACATACAGCTTCATGCACGGTGATAGGAATTTCGACAATGATACCTTTTGACCCTATGCTCATAAAGGGATGTGAGGCAATTCTTGCAATTAATACTAAATCTTCCCCTTTGCTATCTTCTGAGCGCATATGAATCACACTTCCATTTTTAACCCCTGGTGGAATGGTCACGGAGACTTTTCGAGGACCTTCAGGCTCGCTAACTTCAATAGTTTTTTTTAGGCCGCTAATTGCCTCATGTACGGTTAGAGATACTTCTATTATTGAGATCTTCTTTCCAAAGGATTCTCTTATGCGTTCGGCAACAAAGGCTGCACTTTTAAAACCATGGGTAAAACTTCCAATTTGATGACTTATCCATTTCAGACCCTTACCCAATATGGAGCCGGCATCCTTAAGGATTCCGCCAAAAGACTCGCTTAAGGGTTGATATCCCGATTTTGCTTCGGCCTTTCTCCGATTAACTTCCTCTTGAATTTTGCGCTGTAAAGATTCGTAGTGTTCCCGAGTTGCACGTCTGCCATGACGTTGTTGTTGAGTACGATAAGAGGCATGGGCGAAGTTGCGGATGGCAGTCTCTATTTCAAGATCGTAAGCGGCTCGCTTGTTTGGATCGCTTAGAATATTGTAAGCATGCGCCACAAGTTTGAATTTTTCTCCTGACTTCTCTCCTGGGTTAACATCCGGATGAAAGCGACGAGCCAATACTCGGTATGCTCTGCGAATTTCATCTTGAGTAGCTGCTGGTCGAAGACCGAGAATCTCGTAATAGTTAGCCTTTTTCATTGGGTTCCTCATCCAATCAGCTTTGCCTAAAATTTTGCTTTTTAAGAACGCAATTTGTGTTTTTATGAGGGCTAAAACTTGCGATCTTCAGCGACTTTTCTAATGATTACAAAGTATTACCATAAGAGTTTTTCTGCAACTAAAAAGATAAGAAAGTATAGTTACTTTAAGTAACTTGTACTATTCTTTGGGTTATGATGTTTAGCCCGAAACGAAAACCTATATCTCCCGGTTGGCTTCGCTTTGCTGAAACCATTGTGAACAAGGCCGGGATAGTTGATGATGAGACTGCAGAGGTGCTTATTGATGCCTTTGCTGCTGTCCCGAGGGAAAAGTTTGTAGCGCAAGCGTTTGACAG
>JAAZON010000494.1 GCA_012797725.1 SAR324 cluster bacterium
ACTGGCAGTTCAAAGTGCTCTCTCATTAGATCAATTGCAAGCAAATTTAAATCTTCATAAGATGCTGGATATTCACTTGTACAGTGAAGAAGAGTGACGTATTTTCCCAAGGCATTTGCTGCCATAGGATCTCTAAAGGCCGAAGAAAAGGCCTCCAAAGAAAGTGGCACTGTATATTTGAGGTAGTTAAAAGCCAATACACCTAAGGCCAATTCAATCTCCTCTAGGGTACTCATACCAGTTGACAATAAGACCTTGCATCCAGAAGCTCCTATTTTCATGAGATATGGAGCATTTGTTAATTCCCCTGAAGGCACTTTAATTGTTTTTAAACCCATATCCAGAAGAAGGTTGATGCTTTCTATGTCAAATGGAGAAGACAGGAACTCTATTTCATATTTTTTGCAATGTTCAATTAATTCCAAGTGAGAAACTTCATCAAGCTCTAATTTTTTAAGCATTTCCATTTGAGATTCATTCTTGTCGGTGAACTTCTGTTGGTATTTAGCTTTTGGGGCAGAGGGGAGCGCCAAATCTTTTGCTCTAAAAGATTGAAACTTTACAATATCAGCCCCAGCATTTGCTGCCGCTTCTATTAATTCTTTTGCACAAGCTAATGAACCATTATGGTTAACACCCGCTTCTGCTATAATTTTTACACTCATTCTTTTCCTATGCTAAAAAACTCTTTTGTTATTAGACGAGATAGAGAATCAAAAGACAATATTATATCAAGGGAGCGCTGCGCTGTGTTTTCTTGCTCATATGGATTTTTAATTTGCGAGCAATCCATTAAAAAGGCTTGCTCAATTGCAGTCTTAATAGCAGCCCTCTCGGCTTTTACGTGAACAACTGACGCTGCCGCTTTTCTTCCTTTCTGCCTGTCTCCTATATTAACGGTAGCTTTACCAAATGACGGCGCCTCATAAATACCGCTTGATGAATTACCCACAACGACATCGACAAGACTCAGCAGACTGTAATATCTTTGCTGACCAAGTGAGGAGAACACAAAAGCATTTGCATGCTCTGCCACAAATTCGTCAATCGCCTTTACTATCGTTAAGTATTCAGCGTCCAATGTGGGCCTAGTAAATACTAACCCAACATTTTCACCAAGTTCATCCAATGCGGCTAAGATCTCCGTAATTTCTAATTTCGCCCTATCTGGATATAAGGTTGGAGGATGATAGGTAATAACTATATTACGCTCACGAAAATCAATTCCCAGTTGGGATGCTAAGTCTTCGCGCGGGATAAGCTTATATTTCTTCATACCATCAAGAGAAAGGCTACCGACGTTGAATACATGAGAAGGATCTTCACCAAGTTGAATTACTCGACTCTTCGCTTCTTCATGAGTAACAAAATGCACATGTGACATCTTGGTAATACTATGGCGAATTGCATCATCATAAGCACCATTTGTAATGTCACCTCCACAGAAATGCGCTATTGGGATTCTAGAAAGCAAGGCAGCAGAGGCTGCTGCCAGAATCTCATATCGATCCCCCAATAAGACCAACAAGTCTGGATTTAACTTTTCAAAGACCTCCCCAAATCCAATAAGAGCAAGTCCCATGGATTTTGCAATACTTGACGGACTATCACCCTCTACGAGGGTGTTCACCTTCTCATTTATCTGAAAGCCATCATTTTCAATGCAAGATATTGTGTTTCCAAAGTCAGGATGAAGATGGGTTCCTGCAACAACAATTTGAAGTTCCACCTTTTCATTTCCCAGACAACAGCGCATAAAAGGGTTCAAATATCCATATTCTGCTCGAGATCCGGTTACCACACATATTTTTACTTTCATCATGACCTGTAGATTCCACAAATACTCAGATAGTAGTTACTAAGCGCCATCGCTGCATTATATTACCGGGGCAAAATGCCCCAAAACCCTTTTATTCCAAGACCTCACTTTTTCCCCGGAGCCCACTAGAAGTACCCCTACCTCGAAACTCTAAATATTTGAACTCGTTCGATATTCTCACGATCTCCAAGACCTACAGGCGATGCCATTCATGTAGCGTCTTTGTGCTTTTTCTTAGGATTTGAAAATATGAGAGAATCTCATGATGTTGTTGGTGTAAAAAAGTATCTTCTCAAGCACATCCTATTTAGTTTATTTCCTGCCATCTTGGTAGGAAAGATTTTTAAATCTGTTATTGATATTTGTGAATCAAGCAATGCGAGTTTTCGGACAAGAGTGTATTGGGGTGCAACCGTGCTGGAATTTCTTGAAAGGAATCAGACCCAATCCACTAGTTTTCAGTCTCAAAGGTGACACACTCTTGGAGACAGCCCAGAATATCATGCATTATGCGCATCAGGGCCAAAAGAGGCAAAGCGGGGAAGACTATACGGAGCATCTCAAGCGAGTATCCTTAGGCACCCAAGACTTGATAAAATACGATCATAAAGAGATGCGCGAACTTGCTGCTTCGCTAGGCCTGCTCCATGACTCCATTGAAGATTCAAAGGACATAACATTATCGCTATTGTTTTCTGTTGTGAGTTGTTTTGGAAGAGCAAGAGCTATTTTTGTTCAGGATATAATCTCACGACTTACACGAACCACACAGACCTATAAAGCCTATACCGAAGATTTATTTAGAGATGCTCCATCCGAAGAAAATTTATTGGCACGAGCGATAAAATTGGAGGATCGCATTGATAACACCAAGCTAGGCGAAGAGTTCGATCCCGAAACTTACAGGGAAGCATATGAACGCCTTGCGGAAGCAACACAAACCCAACTTTTCATGTTTTACAAGGAAAAAGATGTTCTTTTCATTACCTCAGATCAAAAAGAGGAGCCCCTTTCGCTCTATGAAAATGGAGTTCTTCTCTACGATAAAGATCTATTCGAGCGAGCTTGTAGACAGCGTTTCAGAATAAAGATCGCAACCAATGCAAGTGATAACTTGAATTTCTTTTTACCAGAGTTCCAGGAGAAGCTCTTGGCAATTGCAGAAAAGCAGGACACATCAATCGATCCAAATAAAGTCCGGGAACATATGTGGTACTTATATGTATCATCACTTGATGTATTAGAATCCTTCGGCCGAGGTGGCATTCAGGATATTTTGTATTACTCATTAAAGAGAGAGGCGATGCAGTTTGAGGGTAATCGCTTCGATGATGCCATGAGACTCCCCATGCTGCATCAAATTCAAGTTCTTTACGTGGCTGGTCTCTATGGATTGACAGGTCCAGATGGTAAAAAAATAGGCAAAGATGCTTGGAGAGATCCCAATTCTTGGAAAATTCCAAATCACACGATGACTTACAAAGACGTGCGGGAACTCTTTTTGGGCAAAGCAAGCTCTGATTCCTACAAGATGGAAGACCCTACTAATGCTGAGACTGTTGGACAAAACAAATCATCCCAACAAACCCTTCCGCCTCTCAGACGATACAATAGCAACGAAAATATAATTGAATGGGCCAAGGAAGTGGCCAAAGCTCTGCACGGAGAATCGAATAGAGAAAGTGGGG
>JAAZON010000495.1 GCA_012797725.1 SAR324 cluster bacterium
AAATACAGGCTTTAGTATCAAATGGGTCTGGACTCGAGATGGCATAAAGTGAGTGTATTATTATGGTATCGACGCGAGTTCCTGAGGGGCGTTCATCATAAAACAAGAGAGGGTGAAGATGGATTTGTTTCATGAGATAAAAGAATTAAATAATCTTCTAGAGTTGGTAGAATAAACAATTGCCTGAGAGGTGTTTTGATAAACTATCTCAGACAAAGATAATTGTCTATCAAATTGAAAATAGTGTCACCTATTTTTTTTGAGTATATAAGGGGATTGTAGGAAATATTTCTTTCGGGAATCGCTCTATTTCATTCAAATCTATAAAAAAGATCCTGAAAATTTCATCGCCCAACTTAAATAAAGTCTGACCTGTAAGCGGGACAAAGATAAGAAAAGGTTTTTTGCTTTAAAGATAACATCGATTCTGCTTGCAACCCCACAATTCTTAGCCGGCGCAAATAATTGGTATTATGCTATTTGTGGCAAATTTTTTACTCTGAAGCACTCTTTCGCTATGCTTTAATTTCGGGATGCTTTCCTTAAGGTTTTATTGGAAGGGGTTTTGAGAAATGAAGAAATCGCATCGGAGAGGGGATCTGCTGGCAGTTGCTTCACATTTGCTTTCTGCAGTGTTTCCTTTTGTTGCAGCAACGTCACTCCAGCAGATGGGTGTTTTAAAGGCTTCCTTTCTTTTCTACTGCATTGCGACAGTCTTTGTAGTGTTTTTCACATACAAAAGAGTCGGCATAAAGGAGCTTTATAGAGCGCTTGAAAGAAATCGCTCCTTTCTATGGGCGATTACTTTCTTTGTTGGAGGAGCTATCGCGTATTACGGAGGATTAGCTAGTACAAAAAATGTTCTTGCGTTTGTCCTTTTGAGTAGACTCGACTGGGTCATGCAAATTCCTGTTGCAATTGTTTTGCTTCGAGAAAAGGCCAGGCCGCTTGCCGTTGTTGCTGCGATTCTCGCATGTTGTGGGGCAGTGTTGGTCGGTTGGACTAGCAGGATTGACGTCGATACTGCCGTCTGGGCACTTATCTATGTTGGCTTGTCAGTCGTGGCATACACACTTACAAAGCCTCTGTTGAGAACCGAGCTGAGCGCAGACTCTGTGCTGGCCCTTAGAGCTTATGGAGTTACCCTTATCCTTGGGATTATGAATGCGTGTTCTGTCCAGGGCTTGGGGGGCAACGCATTTGAAGTTACTCCATCTGCAATTTTGGCAGGAGTGATGCTTGCGACACTTTTTGCCACACGTTTTTCTGCGATCTCTTCAATTCCTCTTTGGCGTTTTGCTGCATATGCGCCCATACAAGCGTTTGTGGCAGTTCTCATAAGCACATGGCTTGGGCAAGCTGCCTCCTTCCTTGTGATCATGGGCATGCTTCTCATCGCTGTTGGCGAAGGTCTTGTTGCTATTGAAGAGTACGGCAAGAGCCAGGCGACATAGGAAGGGAGTGAAGGTTTTCTTTTCTAAGCCTTGCATTTCTCACTTGTGAGAAATGCAAGGCTTAGTTCGTCATTCCTCTGGCGAATCCCTGCAAGCTTTCTGAGGAATGATGGCCAAGGAAGGCATCTCGCCTCTTTGTCTAATTGTGTGAGTGTAAGGTCTAATAACAAAACACTAGAACTTTAAGCAGATTACTGATTCTAAAAAAGTTAGGCAACTTTCATATTTAATTAGATTTTCTCGATACTGCTTCGAAAGTTCTATCTCTTTACTTCCGCTGATAACTAAGAAGATCGCATTACCGATTTACCAGGCTGCTGCACTGGTGGAGTTCATCTATTATTGCTTATAATGTTTATATGACAGGTAAAAACCACACGGCCGGAGATCTGGAAGCCAAAGAGGCGAAATTCAAAGAAGGACTAAAAGAAGCAAACAATTGCATGCTAATCGGAGCTGGCGTTGGAGCAGCTGGCATTCTTGGTGCACTTGCTGCCGGTGCCGTATGTCCATTATGTGTCATTGCAGCGCCCGGTCTTATAGGAGCGGGCCTTATTAAAAGGATTTACACAAAGCGCAAGCTAAAAACAGAGGCTATTGTGCAAGTAACCGGTGAAGGAGATGGAAATGTCAGAAGATAAAAATGAAGAGAATCCAATTGGTCAAACCACAGTCCAGGGGTCATCATGCGATCCACGTGCCCCATGGAAGTGCAGCCCTT
>JAAZON010000496.1 GCA_012797725.1 SAR324 cluster bacterium
AAAAGCCCAAAGCCAAAATTTCAAGACCCTTAAGCGGACAATCTATTTCTGCCGATTCATATTTTGTGCGAGGTCTCTATCAAGATGATATCAAAATTGCGCGAGTCGAACTTTTCGTTGATGGAGAATTGCATACCACAACAGAAAAATCTCCGTTTGCTCTTCGATTAAAAATGATCAAACTGAAACCCGGACACCACTTACTCAAGACAATTGCGTATGATGCAGATGGAAATATAGGAGTGAGTAATGTAGTTAAAATAACGAAGAAAAAAGCCTGACAATCTTTTCTATTGTGCATCCATTACTGGTATCACAAATTTTGCGAAAGTTGCTTGCTTCAATCAAGATAAAGCTAAAAAGGACAGAAAACAGCAGGGGTTCAGGGGGAATAATAGTTGGGATTCTTGAAATCTAGCCTTTATTGGAAAAATGAAGACTTTTGACTCGTTTCCTCAACAAGCAAATCTCTTAGCCTTTCTGCCCCAGCCTTATAGGTCTTATCATCGACTTGCGCGATCGAAGCAGAAAAAGCTGTAACAATCTCATTTATCGTCTTAGTGAGGAAATCAATGCAGTAGTCAGTGTCATCTAAGGGAAGAGAGCGTAATTCATAGAGATAGTCTGCCATTTTTATTAGTAAGACCATGTCAGATGCGTTTTGATTGCCCTCATCTCTACTAGCATTGCAACACTCTTTTAAATTCTTTCCACTTGTCAGACTCTTAATGGCGTTTACTGCTCGTTCATCAAACAAAAGATCCAGAAACTCACTAGTGAGTCTATGGGCGAGCTTGTCCCCACAAAGTTGTTCATTATGATTAGCGTCGCTCTCAACCCTGGATTCATGCAGCAAGGCTGCTATATGAAGATCTGGATCTGCAATTCCTGCTTCAATGAGAAGAATTACACTCACATCCCGAACATGCTCGAAAGAGCAGACCAAGCCATCTTTTCGATATACTCTTTCAAGGGCTGATTTTGCTATGTTGTAGGCTAATAATACATCATTAAATTTCGTTGATTCTTCATCGCTCTGTAATTTGGAAAGAATCATAATATATTTTTCATCATCCAGATCAACTATTGGGGCCCCTTTGTCTGAATGTATTTTCAAATTACTCAACGAAATTAATAACGATTGGAGATTTACGCAAATTGAGTTTCTTAATTCTGGATTAAATTCAACATATTCCTCTATTGTAATAGAACCCAAAATATCCAATCCCATCTTTTTAAATAAAGCTTCTCTCTCTTTTCCCAGTTTAGTAGAGAGCTCGTTTAAACGCTTATGTAGTTCTATTAAGTCGACCGACGAAGAACCCATAAGATTTAAGCGAGTAAACAGTAAAAGCTGTCGAAAATTCTTCCGAAATTCATGGAATTCCTCGAGTCTCACTTTGTCTTGTTTCAAAATTGGATGTTCTAGAATCTCGCGTGCATGCCCCTCATACAAATCTACTATTAACCTTGGTGATATTTCACAATTGACGGTCAATGGATTGATGAATCGACATGTCCGTCGACACTCCTTAATGGTATCTACTAGCTCATCGTTTGCTACGCGTCCAAGAAAGTCTTTTATTCTTCCAAGAGCCGCTGCAACTCGCACGATATGTTGAGTCCTGATAAAGAGAGGGCTTACCGTCATACGCCTTTGCGGAGGCTTCCCTCTGAGCATGAGCTCATGAAAATGGCGTGCGGCAAGAAGCATATGGCGATAGGCTATAAGAGTGTTCCGATCCTCCGAGGGGAGAGAAAACATCTCGCCAGTCTTTATACCGTGCTCAAGTTTTTCCAGGAAGCACCCAAGCTTTTCTATAGAGAGTGTCGAGAGTGCCTTAGCAAATCTCTCAACACCTTTTCTAAGACTCGCTATTGTGGCTTGATCCTTTGACGTGAAGTTTCTAAGTTTAGGATCAAAGGTAGCAAGAAGTTCCTTTACTAAGGCACGATCCGGCTCGGGCGCAGACGTCACTAAAGATATGGGTATGTTATGAGGAGCCATAAGCGTGGATACAAATCTAACATTACTGTTCACGCTAATCAAATCGATGAATCGACGGACGGCCTCTTGAGATCAACAAGCGCTTGCTCCCGTTTTGCGCCTGTTCACTTTCATTGATATTCATTCAGAAGTTTCTTGATTTCTTCTAAATTTCTCTTTAACACTGCTTTGCTTGGCTCCCAGATTTGCTCAGCGCGAACAGCACCACCCTAAGCAAGTTCCTAATGTTGAAACAAGGCGCAATTTGTCTAACCAACTCAGATGGCAGTTTCTAACTATTCAACTCATTTGGAGAAGGAAAAAACGGCTTCGTATGTATATGTACCAATCGTATTCTTGATTTCCAGCCAATTGAGGTGATTTCAGTTATCAATCTTTACCGTAGTAAACGCATAAGGCCTGCGATAATCGCTGTAAAAGTATTTGTTAGGAAGGATCTCAAAATTAGCTCCAAGATATGCATTAAAAATGAAGCGGAGAGAATTAACAGGGCTCAATGTGTCAGGAGGGGGTACCTTTTCGCCAGGCAGCAGAAGAGCTGCGAAATTTTTAAGCCGAACCTTACGCCGTTTTTTCATGGGGAGTGCGGGAATGTTAGGACCGTGGTCTGATTGAAGGACAATCAGTGGCTTACGTTTGGCATTTCGAAGAATGTAATCTATCAATTCCTTGACTTTTGTATTTACGAAAATCATCTGATCAATGTACTTGTCTTTTTGGGCCCAGAGAATATTTTGCCTGTCAATCTGATCTGATAGCACGACTCGCTTTAGAATATTACCGTCCCGATCAAAGAGATAGGGGTGATGGGGCATTGTGATATGAGCAAACACAAACTTTGGACCATCAATCTTGGCAGACATATTCAGATAAGAGAAGCTCTCGAGCGCGCAGTCAGCAAGATCGTTTGCTATTTTGCTTTCAAATATCTTAAGCCAGGTCGACTCGGCAAGTACACGATGGAAGGCAGCTGAGAAGAGTTTAGATGAGCAATTGAATTCAAGGTCTGCTCTGGGATTGTCCAAAGTTCCGCCCCATGTAGAGCCGATATGAATATATCGGTATTTTCTAGAATGAAGAAAATGAAGAGCTCTATTGTCGCGAAGCAGAGAATAGGATATGCGCCTATCGCTCGAATTGCGGTATTTTTGAATCTCTTGAATGTTGTCCAGATACTCGAAATTCAGCAAGGATGGAATGGAGAGGAATGTCCATGAATAATTCGCAGCGGTATTCGCGGGAATGGCAAATCCACGATTTCGCAAGTAATTGAGAAAATCGGCATTATCAAAGTTATAATGAGTTCGCAGAATATCCTCGCGTGCGTAACCATCAAGGATTATGTAGTAAATATCCGGATACTCTGAAGACTGCGCCGTAGGAGCAGGGTCAATATCCATAGTGTCTCGCCCCGTTGGTGAAGCCGGAAGCAGACTCATCTTAACGATCTCAAAGATTGGGAAGATTAAAAGCACCAGAGAGAAAACGCCCAAGACTTGGCTCAGAGCTTGTAAGGGTTTCTTTGCGTTTTTAAATTGATAGAGGAAGGCAATTCCAAATATCAGAACATAAAGAACGCTGAGCACCGCATGCACTTGCCATCGTGAACTCAATACTTCATCAGTCCCTCCTCCTGTTATACTGAAGAAAAGAAAAAAATGTTTGGCAGCAGCCGAGAACACATGCCCATATGAGAAGAAAAGGGCAACAGAAATCGCACTCAATAGGGCTGCTCGATCGGTATTTTTTAAGATTAAACGAAGAATATAGTATAGCAAGAAAGTTCCAAGTAAAGAGATTAAAATCGGAACAAAAAGGTGGGAAATCTCCGTTATATCGGCATTGTGAGAATACAGCACGAGTATTGGATAAAGTGCTAGTAAAAGTGGATAAATCTTAATGTTAAAACTGTAGGCTTCCCCAATAGTAATGTCCGAACTTATTAACGTGGGCTTTTCGGCCGAACGTTGCTGTGATTGAGAAGTCTTTATCTGCCTCATAATTCCAACTAAATGGAACAATTAATTCTATTTCTTGTCGAGCTAAGCGAGCCTCCGAACTGGCTCGCAGCCTAACTTACGGGGATTTGAGGATAACTTCTCCCTCATAGGCAAAAATAAATATCACCCTTTGCTTCGATCTTCTCATGCCACCGTTAACAAATATCGCGATTCAGAATTGAAGGTGG
>JAAZON010000497.1 GCA_012797725.1 SAR324 cluster bacterium
CATACTTTGACATAGTATACTCAAGTAGCACCGAAAGCCATCTTTCACTATACGCACTAAGTACCGGTCTTTTCCCCTTGATGGACACCACTAGGTCATTTCCAAGTGCGGAAGAGCCTCCTCTCACATTAGCAACAGTTTTGCATGCACAGGGTTTCAAAACAGCTGTATTTACATTCGAACCTAAGGTTTGGTCGTCTATTCACCGGTCAAGTGAGGTTGATTTATATTCTGATCCAACAGCCCCAGAACGCAGTTGGGGAGTGAGCCCTAGAGCGCGAATTCAAGCCAAAGAAGTAGACAGGACAAACATAGATCATTTTCACAACTGGATTGAGAGCTTGGATTCCAATCAACCCATTTATGCCCAATTTTATCTATTCAGCTCTCATTATCCTTATAACTTCCCCAACGCACCTGAGTTGCCAGCCGGATTGTCTTTTTTAAATTACCCCATTCAACATCGTGATATGATGAAGACACGCTATTCCAATGCATTATCCCAAGTCGATCAATCCATAGCCAGAATTTTAGATCTAGTAGCCTCTCATGGAAGAGAAGAATCTTCTTTGATCATGATCACTGGCGACCATGGACAAATGTTTCATGAGCATGGAAGAACAGGCCACGGAAATTTGCTATATGACGAGGCTATTCGAGTTCCATGGTTAGTAATCAGTCCTAAAATGAAAAAAGGCTCTTTATGCAATGGGACGCCTGTATCTCATATCGACATTTTTCCAACAGTCTTATCAGTCTTAGGTTCGAATTTAGTTCACGGTCTTCAAGGCGAACCATTAATTGACCAGAACTTTCGGCCCATCTGTCCCCCGTCAGATCGCCCAGTTTTTTTTACATCACAAGCCTTCGAACAAGAGGATGGCTTTATCTCGTATCCATTAAAATATACAGAAAATTATACTACTAAGGGGCAGCGACTCTTTAATCTTTCCTCGGACCCTTTGGAACGAAATAATCTCGTGGAAATTGAGCCCTCTCAGGCAAAGACACTTCGTAGTATTTTGCACAAGATGCAAACTAGACAATTAAGTTATCACTCTCTCCCGCAAGAACAACGTCAAAGGTATTTTCCACCGCCCCTTCCAAAAACTTCCAATTAAAGTCCACTTAGAATCTGATAACAGCCTTGGCATTGCAGAGTTTACTTGCCCAAAAGCTTCCCATCATATAATTTAAATTTTCAAAGGTTTGTTCTTAAAGCTCAAATATGAATCACTCGAAATCATCATGCTTAGGATCGGCGGTAAAGATTCCCGCGACAAAGTCCGTAAACTCATCGAAACAAATGCCCGCATAGGCCCCCACTAAAAAGACATCGAGCCCAAGGCCAAACTCTGCGCTGCATACCTTCCTATCCTTCGAATTAACATAGGAAGGCCCCACCCCATATTCACCCGACTGTTCAACCAATATTGGTTCTTGACGGCCGAAATCGCCCAAACGATAGGAGACTGGTTTAAATGTTCTTATGCCCATCTGGCCATATTTTGTCAGACGTACAACACCGCCAACCGCCGGCCCAACACCCACATCAACTCGAAAAATGTCGATAAAGTCCATGATACGGTTTGGAAGCCACATGAGCGCCACCTGCCATGGATCCCCGTTTGATGAATTATCTTCTTTTTCGAAGCTTGAATCATCAAAGCCAGAGTTTGGACTAGACGAGACTGAATCCTCTTCCCGCTGTGACGCATAGCTGCGACTTCGGTAATTACTTGAATTGTCTGCCTGACACACGACAGGCAGGAAGCTAAGCCAAATACTTAATATTAACATGATTCGCATTGTTAAATCGTGGCATTTTGTCCCTATTTCGGCAAGAGGGTGTGATTGAGGGTATTGCTGCATAAGAAAGAGAGCAGGCCCTAGCCGAGAAACACAATGAAATCAAAATACAACCTTAAAACCCATGCCCTCGGCCGCTGCCTTCATTCTAGAATCAAAAGTAGCTATCGAAAAATCATCCGTCTCACGGGCGAAAGTTCCAGCGGTTGCAAGGTGTATTGCATCCAGCGTTCTACACCTTCCATAAACTTCACTAGTAGCAATCTTGCTCCTAATCTCCTCATCTATTTCATGAAGATAGAATTGGGAGAGGACTTTCTTGAGCCAATCACTTCCCGACCTTCTCCATCCACTTCTTAGCTTTTCCGGAACGAGGGATGTAAATTTATGAAAATTCACATAACATTCGAGACTTAATAGACTCGATGAAACCCTGGCGAAATTGCCATCCCAGAGCTCAAGAGCTCTTTCTGCATTTTGGTCAGAAAAAAGCATCGAAAGAATAACACTGGTATCAAAGTAGCGAAGATCCATTATTTGCGATCCTCTCTCGATTCATCCAGGAATGTGGACGCCTCTATCTTAATTGGAACTTTCAAAAAATCTTTGGCGCTGCATGGAAATAAGGACTCGGCTTGTGGCTTTTGCAATACCCCTCTAGTTGAGGTTTCCTCGACGAAAGCCTCAAAGCGAGAAATTTTCGCTTGATAAATTCGAAGGGGCTTACGAATCTCAGCAAC
>JAAZON010000498.1 GCA_012797725.1 SAR324 cluster bacterium
TGAAACATATGCAAAAACTGGAGAAGTCGACAACATGAAGGTCTTCACACTGGCGCTATTTTTTTTATCTCTAATCCTAGTGGTTGTGGAGATAAGTGGGGTTGATTGTGCATGGGGCCAAGGATCATCGTTTGGGACAGAGGCTCCTGATTTAAAAGGGGAAGATTGGCGACAATTGCTGGAATCGATTCCAGACGCGACTGAGCAAGGAAGTCCCAGATTGCAAATTGCCAATGAGAATGCTTATGCGTTTCGTAGTATAATCGCGCCAGAGATTTATCCCTTTGTAAAAGCAGGCAAGCTGAAAATGGGAGTGGTCCGTTCACTTCGGTATTCTTTGGATAGTAAGGAGGCTAAATCATCTAAAGATTTTCAATATCTTCTTAACCAGGAACTTAGTGCCACAGAAGAAATTGAATTGCCAAAAATCATTCCTTTTCCTGAGGTTTTTAATGCTGAGGCTTTGAGCAAAGACCCAAGAGCAGCAGAGAAGATATTGTGGAATATGATCTTTAGGCAATCAAAGCAATTATTTCAGAAGATAAGTTTGAGTTTTCGATCTCTGACTAGTGAAAATAAGGGACGCGAGATAAATGCGGAGTTGTTGAGGGTGTATCCATTGGCGATTGAGGCTAAGATTAAGACCCCACAGTTGTTCAGAGAGATTCTGCGTTTTAAAGATCCTCCAGCCTATCATTCTCTTGCTTTCTTGACCTTCCGGTTTTTGAATAGAGAAGAGGATCTGCTTTGGGTTTTTTCTCCAGCTATTTCCAAAACACGACAGTTAACCGGAACCAATCGAGGTGATCTTTTGCCTGGTTTTTCATTGGGGTTGGAGGATTTATTCGGATGGTCAGGGAATCTTCGTTTTGTTGAGGCGTCATTGACAGGCGTGCGTCAAGTCCTGCTTCCATTCACGGAACTTGATATGCTCAAATTGCAGAAATCATCATTCGTTGAAAACAACGATATTTGTTTTGAGCTTGGTTCTAGAGAAGTTGTTCCAAGACAAGACCTAGTTGAGCTTGGATTGAGTGAAGATAATTCCGATAGTTTACCATGGCTTCCCACCAATTCGGTGTTTGTACCTAGAATGACTTGGCGCATTGAAGTTGCGCCGAAAGATCCTTACTCAGAGGCGGGAAGGCAGGTTTTGTATATAGATAAAGATTTGTTAGTTCCGGCTATAAACGTAGTATTTGATAGGGCCGGAAAGCTTTGGAGAATAATACTTTCTGGATTTAGTCAGGCAAAGAATGAAGAAAAGGAGATATCCTTTCTTTCTTTCATGTCAGCGTTTGATGTTCGAACCAATAAAGCTACCGTTGTTAATATAAAAGGCGTGTCTTATTGTGAAAATCTTCCACCAAATATAAGCCTTGCGGATTTTGATCCAAGCAGCTTAGGGAAATAACAGATTTTCCTCATTTAACTCTTCTTAGATGTCCCTTAGCGGGGAGGGGCACTGTTTTTTGAGGTTTTGAATTGTTTATTTCAACTTTTTGCCTCTCTTTCGCCTTGGCGTAGAGTTGTGGGTTCAGAAGTGAAACAAGTACGTCTTGTGGAGCAGAGTCTGGCCAAACTGAATGCTGACCTGTGGCAGATGTCAGGCCCCATACTGCTGGGAGTGGAATCGAGCAGTTGAAATATTTTCCATCAAATAACAGTTCTGCCTCGATGCGGTCTTCGAAGAGCTCCATTGCGCCTCGAAACCAGCGGCTTATTTTAAGAGTCACAGAACTCTTAGATCTTAAATGGGAAGGTATTATCAACTTTTCATCTGAAGTATTGATATGGAGAAGTATGTATTCGCCCTCTAGGCCTTTATCGATTGAAGCAAATTTTTCTTCTAATGATTCTTTCATTTTCTTAAATATTGGACGTCTTGTTGAATGTGTCCATAATTTGAGATTTTGTAGCATCTGAAGACTCATAATCCATAAAACAATAAGAATAAAATACTTCTGTCAAGAACAGCGAGAATTCTACCAGAAAATCAGATGTTAAAATAATGTTTTGTAATTTTCAATTAAAAAGCCTTACAATTGACATAATTACTCAAAAAGTTCCACCAGAGGAGGATGAACAGAAGATCGCCATGGGATGTCTCACGGAAAAAGCGTCATCGCGAGCTTGCGCAAGCAAGTGTGGCGATCTTTACTGTGTCGCGAAGCAAAAAACTCTTGAGCATGGTTTGCAATTTCATCCCGAGTGGGAGGGGCTTTAAAATTCTATGCAGTTAAAAGTTGGCCAAATTATAAAAGGACACTATGAGATTCTCTGTCTCATTGGCAGAGGGGGAA
>JAAZON010000499.1 GCA_012797725.1 SAR324 cluster bacterium
AAAAATGCTTCTATGGAGATTCACTTTAAATTGTTTAAGTCCCTTTAAGTTATTTTCTCCACCATTTTAAACATTTAAGCAGTATTGACCCCCTTTTAGGAATCTTGCTTGGGCATAACCCATGTTTTTATAAATTAACCCCAAAAAAATCAGGCGGTTAGATCGGGACGAGACTCTAAGAATACTTCTCAATCACCAAAAATATCCAGAAGCACCTTAAGAGTTTCAGCAGATCACTCTTATGTAAGGGCCGAAATTTTTCAGCTCAAACATCAGGGGCGTATTTGGCGGATGACAATGAAGGACTCAGTGGCTCCAGCAGGGAAAATTTTGACTAAGCCGGTTTGTATTGAGGGCCGACCTTGCCATTCGCTTTCGTCCTTATTCAATCTAACAACTGAAGGTCACTCAAGTTTCATAAAATCTCTTCAAAATCAAAAGACAGCCCTGAGGTGCCTCATTTCTCTTTTTTCGATATTAAGCATAACTGTGATAGCTCTGCTAGGAATTAAATTAAACTCCAAAGTTTCTGGAAGATCTCAAAATGAGCTATCGATAGCCAGTATTTCAACTCGCTTTAAGAAAGTTGTGCATCAAATGTATGAGGTAGATCCTTTATATTTCAAAGATACTCCGCGAGATACAAACCGTCCACGCAAAGGTTTATTGATCAACAATGCTAATGCTTCAATATTGCAAAAACCCAGAATGATAGAGGCACAAAAGCCAGTCTATGGGCCAAATGTTGTTGATGTCTCAAATATCCCTCATTCGAAAATGCACCTCCCGTCTCTTGATGCCAAGAATTACTCATCGTCGAATTTAGTAATGAGGAAACTCGTTCAAATAATAAAGAAAAGAGGCCGCATGGGAGTTGATCCATCAGACCTTGCACAAAAGATAATCCATGAGGGAAAAAGAGCTAATTTCGATCCGCTATTTGTCGCTGCTGTCATCAAATCCGAAAGTGCTTTTGACAGGCTAGCTGTATCAAGCGCTGGCGCTCGGGGCTTGATGCAAATCCTCCCTAGTACTGGAACCTTTATCGCAGGACTTGAAGGTTTTGAAAGTATTATGAAGCATCGCCTTACCGATCCAAACTATAATGTACAACTTGGAATTGCTTACTTAAAATACCTGGAGCAACTCTATAAAGGGAATAGAGTATTAGTGCTAACTGCTTACAACTGGGGTCCCGGGCGAGTTCAAGATGCGATAGAAGGACGGAGAAAGATACCTGCCGAAGTCATGAGTTATGCCCTAAAAATTCTTCGAGATCATCAGGAATGGGTAAATGAACTTCTAGTCGTTTCATAACATTCCTCTATGATTATGGTTTCAGACAGAATAGCCTGCAACAAAATGCTTTAAGAGTTGCAAAAAATGAGTGACCGCAAAAAGGCATTTGTTCAGTAAAGACTTGAGAGACTACCGCCTCTTACCTCTATTTGTTATATTGCAAATAGTCAATGCCTTGTCTGGATCTTGGCCTAGTCGAATTTGGGGATGAAAAAATATTTGTATCCCTTCAGCCCCGCGCCTGGGCATTCCTGGCTAAACGGCTATGAGTATTTAAGGAATTAATTTCGTCTGTCTTTCCTTTTTAAATTCTCAACATCAAGGACTTGAATAATGAAAATAATCATATCGGTACTAATGCTTTTAAGCGTGTTTATTTCAGAGAAAATGGCCATAGCTGAAGGATCCTCCGCTAAAGACAAACAAGCTGGATCCGTAGACATAACGATGGATGAAAAGACCAAGGATCCATATAAAGAAAGCCAGATAAAAGCCTTAGGTTATTTGAAGCTCCTCAAACAGAAGATCGAAGCCTTAGGAAATGGAACTTCGATATCACAAATCGAAAAGCCATCAAATGACGTGCTCCATTACCTGACAGGCATTTATTTGCATTGCACTATCCTTAAAGGAGTCTGCCCGGAAATTCTTGATTCATTACTAGAAGTAGATCTCATAAATTCACGACTAGCAAAAAAAGCCGAATGTCCTTCCTTGTTAGGGTTCTGGAAACATTGGAAGGCAAATGACATGGAAGCTCGCCAAAACCATCTTGTTCGTATTGGATTCTTGGCCATAAGCAGCGAATTCACCCGCAATACCAGGCCCAAGTATATAAAATGCCAAGAAAGTATCGAGTCGATGCTTGATGCAAATATGCCCGATGCCGATTATTTCAAGAAGCGTTACGAGGGAGAAAGCCAATCAGAAAACGCTGTTAGCCAAAGTATAAAGTATGTGGAAACTGCCTCTCAGACGATCCCAAATATCTTCACAGCCCTGAATAATATGAGAAAATAGTCAAATCTTGACACTTTTAAGAAAATCAGGATACTAAGATTGTTCTTAGGAAGAATACCCATCAAAAATGACTTGTTCCGTGACGACCAAGGTCAAGTTTGAAGTTCACGCTGAGCTTGCGTGAGCAGTGTATAAAACATATCGTGTGGGTTAGTGCCAAAAGGCATTAAAAATATGTAGGAAAATTTATGGCTAAACTTAGTGTTGTTCTTAGAAATCAAAAACGCATCAAAATGGCAGCTCATTTTGAGCCAATCAGAGCAGAACTTAGAAAAAAGGCGATAAACCAAAATATAAGTGAAGAAGAGAGAGAGGCTGCAAGAAAGAAGTTGCAGTCTCTTCCAAGGAATGGTTCAAAAACACGCATCCGAAACCGCTGTATGGCTACCGGCCGAGCACGTGGCGTTTATAAGAAGTTTATGCTC
>JAAZON010000500.1 GCA_012797725.1 SAR324 cluster bacterium
CCTGGCAGGATTGAAGTTATTGGGAATCACCTCGACCACCAAGGGGGACCAGTCATTGCAGCAAGTGTAAACTTAGATGCTGTAGCAAGTGTATCCAGAAATACTGAGAATAAAATTCGAATCTACTATTCGGTAAAGAATGAATTCTCAACAAATAATAAAGCAAATTATGAAGATGACTATCTCGAAATAGATCTGAACGATCCAAGAGCCGTAGAGATTCAAGAAGTTTCAGCCATAATGTCTGAAGACGAGAAAAAGAGGATCCAATCCCTAAATCTTGTTAGAGGCTTGCTAAAGGCATTCCAAGAAGAAAATCTTTATGAGGAGAAAGCCGCATTTGCAGTCGGCGGCTTCGATCTCTGCATTAATAGTGAAGTCCCTCTGGGATCTGGCTTAAGTTCTTCCGCCGCCATTGCCATGCTTTACTCTAAGATCTTAAATGATTTGTATAATGGAGGAGTTCTTGATCTTCTTTCGATGGCTAAGTGCTGCCAAAGAGCCGAACATATCGCATGGGGGAAGAAGGTCGGTCTTTTAGATCCTCCCGCGTGTGGGAAAGGCGGTTCAACATACTTCGATTTTTATGATCGATTACACCCAGAAATCGTTACCCTTCCTGGTCTTTACGAAACATTATTGGCCGACAATTACCGCTTCGTTATAGTCGACACACGGCACAATCCCAACCGCCCCGATGAGTGTTTGGATCATTCCGATCTTAAAGAAGAGTATAACGAGATTCGTTGTTCCATGACTAAGGTAGCAATAGCCTTAAAGCTGATACCTTTCGAAAAGTTGATGAAGAAAGCTTTTGACAATCTGGAGACAGATGATTTTGTGAAAGATCTCCATGAGAAGATCTTAAAACTAATCGAAGCTGGAGACCTGCAAGGCTTAGAAGCGATGCTTCTGGTTGGGCTTTCTGAACTTAAGAGGTACAGTGACGGCGGGCCACAATTGTACCTTACAGCTTTAGAACGCTGCCTAAATGAAATTAAGCGGATAGGAAATCCGGAAGATTTACGACTTGCAGATCTTGGACTGACTGAGGAAATGTTTAATTCATATATTGGCATACTGTCTTCCAGGGAAAACATACAGGATTTAGATGTATTGAGAGCTATGCACTTCTTCTCGGAGAAAGCCCGAGTTCAAGAACTAGCCGAAAGAGCCTTTCATGGCAAGTTGACAAGCGACTTCATTCTGGCTGCGATTCGAGCCTCCGGAGACTCTTCTGAAGATCGGCTTCAGAATGTTTCCCTTCCCAGTAGCAAGCAAAAACCCGTTGCAATAGCCCTACAAATTACCAAGTTAATGTTCGGAGATACAAGCTCTAGCGGGGCTCAACGCATTCATGGAGGTGGCTTCGCCGGAGTAATCCTCGTTTTATTAAAGGAAAGAAGGATCGAAGCATTAACCGAAGTTCTAACGGGCAAAGAAGGAGAAACTGGTCGTTTTCCAAAAGGTGCTGTAATGCCAGTGAACATACGCCGACTTGGCACAGTGAACGTTAATGCCGAAGTTGAAAGCTTAATTAACTCAGATACTCAGAGTGGTTCCAAGAAATAAATTGACATCGAGCTAGTAAAAATTTTGTTTTTCTAAGCAACTTTTCCAATTTTTCATCGATTACAGGAAGAGCATAGCTTTCTGGAGTTTGAAAAAATGGAAATTCTCGCCCATTATAGGCCCTATGAATCTGAATCTACACAACTAATTAGTTCAGCAAGAGCGCTCCATGCCAGCGCAAGGTCAAATGCTCTAGAACTTCTCAAAAAAACCAAGAAAGCTTCTTTACGCTACAAGAAGATTATTTATCAACAAACAAGAAAAAAAGCCTACTGGGAGGGCCGTCAAGCTGGGCTTGAGGCAGCACAAGCAGAGTCTCTCAAATTACATAAGCGTTTTGAAGAAATCTTAGAAGATACAAAAAAAGATTGTATCAATCTGGCATGTAAAGTCGCTAAAGAGATTATTCAGAAAGAACTAGATACCCAGACATCATGGATCTCAAAACAAGTAGCAAGCCTGATGGATGCTATGCCTCATTCAAAAACCCTTAGCATTTTGGTCACTCGTTCTCATGCTGAAAAAATAAAAAGAGAGTTAGAGCAAAAGCTTCCAATGCTTAAAATTTCAGTTGAAGAATCTGACGAAGTAATGCCCGGGAATGCCCTTGTACGAACAGCTGCAGGTTCAATAGAACTAAACTGGGAAAGCCACTTCCGTCTTCTTCAAGAGAAACTTCAAAACCAGTGAGAAGAACTTTGGGTTTATTGGATTTTGCAAAGGAAAGAAAATTGCCTGCTCCCCGGCACGAGAGCATTGGAAGCGTTATTGGGACAAGAGGCCCTCTAATAATCGCAAGGTTACCGCTAGCTTCGATTGGAGATCTGTGTTTGATAAACACCTCTCACTCCAATAAGCTGGCAGCTCAAGTTGTAGCATTTGATCACAGCATAGTTTCATTGGCCCCACTTGAAGGCTTAGATGGAGTGTTCCCTGGGGCTCAGATCAGAAACACAGCTCGACCGCTATCTCTCCAAATACCAACGGATCCAAAAGGCTGTGTGCTTGATGCTTGTGGCCAACTTATGGAGAGCTTCTCTGAGCACAAAGCACCAACCAGCCATTTGACGCTTTCCATTGATGCCCCTCCTCCTTCTTCTCTTAAACGCCAACCCATTAGGGAGATTCTTCCCACCGGAATTCGAAGCATTGATTCACTTTTAAGTATAGGGATTGGCCAACGCCTGGGCCTTTTTGCCCCTGCTGGAGTTGGAAAATCAACCCTTCTTGGGTTAATAGCCAAAGGGGCTCAAGTGGATTTAAGTGTCATCGCGCTGGTAGGAGAAAGAGGTCGTGAAGTACGGAGTTTCATTCATGATGTTTTAGGAACAGAAGGAATAAACAAAGCTGTAATTGTTGTTTCAACCTCAGATGAGAGTCCAACTCGCAGAGCACTTGCACCAAAAACTGCAACATCAATAGCAGAACATTTCCGCTCCCAGGGGAATAATGTGCTCTTGCTTGTAGATTCATTAACACGCACTGCTCGAGCGCTTAGAGAAATTGGACTCGCGCAGGGTGAAATCCCTGTGCGGCAAGGCTACACTCCATCTGTCTATAGCGAACTTCCCAAACTGCTTGAAAGAAGTGGTTGCGGAGAAAGAGGTTCAATCACTTCTATATATAGCGTTTTAGTCGAAGATGATGACGAAGCCGATCCTCTGGCAGAAGAAATAAAGAGCCTTCTTGATGGACACATTACCCTATCTCGTGCTACGGCACGTCTCGGGCTACAGCCACCGATTGATATCGTTGAGTCAAACTCAAGACTTTTTAACATCTTTCATGACAAAGATTATCAATACAAGCGGGGTCTTATATGTCGCCTGCTTGCTAGGCTTAAGAAAGATAAAGAGATTTTGCTTCTGGGTGGGAGCCCAGATCCAGAACTTCTGGTGGCACTAAAAATGGAAGAGTCATTAAAACAA
>JAAZON010000044.1 GCA_012797725.1 SAR324 cluster bacterium
CGGTCAGTTTGGAGGGCTTTGCTTCCGAGGGAGAGCCCTTATCAAAAGAAACTTCTAGTCCAGAAATTGCCTTTCCTATTAATTATGAGATCAAGACGGCTCGTGCATTCAAGTTGCAGACTTTCGGAATACAAAAACAAACGGAAGTCAAAATTAAAAATAATGAGAGCAAAGACAAGCTAAGACTCAATACAGATAAAGAAGTTGCTGGACCTCAAGGCCCTGCTTCTAACAACAACGCCGCTCTTCCTCCCCCCTCCCTCGGATCTTTCGGCAGCGGAGGAGGAAGTGGCGGAGGAACAGGGGATGGGAATGGCCAGGGAGGAGACTCCTTCAGTCAGAATTTATTCACTCGAGCCAAGCTTCGTCACGCACCAAGCCCTCCTTATCCAGAAAGAGCAAGATTAGCTGGCTTTGAAGGTAAGGTTATTCTTAAAGTTTTCATTGATGATAACGGGAACATTGCTAACACATCTATTCAGCAAAGTTCTGGTCGAAGCGATTGCGATATTGCAGCGCTAAAAACCATCCAGGATGAGTGGCATTTCGAGCCTGCTCAACTTAACGGCCAGGCCGTGCCTTTCCAGGAAAAAGTTATCGTTGTTTATGCACTTGATTAACCCTGCGGAACGGCCCGTCCTTCGAAGCACCTGTGACCATAGCCAGAGCGGATGAAGAGGCCACACCCTCCGATTTATTCCCGCAGTCTGCAAAACTGCCGACAGCTCTCGGCCTCAGCTTTTCTGCTTCCGCTAACTGTTTTTCCGAGTCTGCGAACTGAAATTAAAAGAGCCAGCATTTTACTCCCGGCACCCATTTTCTTTGAGCAAT
Organism: SAR324 cluster bacterium; assembly: GCA_012797725.1. Next base: position 832 of record JAAZON010000044.1, read on the forward strand.
TTCGATTCAGGCCTGTTTCAATACTGCATTTAATCTGCCGCTGCTTGGATGAAAGGCTTCTTTGATTATTCCTTTGCCACTATAGAAGCGAGTGACCCCTTGTTTTCCGGAAGACATAAGTGAGATGAGGCTATTCACTAACCCAAGTGAAAAGGAATTCAATCTGTCAAAATCACGAGTATCTGAGCGAGATTTATGAATCAACACCTTTAGCCTGCTTACTAGGGGAAATAGGGCTTGTTTGTCCCGTGGAAGACACCTCTTTTCAATCGCTTCACTAAGTTTTGTCTCTTCGCCATTTGTCAACATCTCTACGAGAACCCTGCGTCTCTCTTGTAATGCATTCATCTCATCACAAAGCTCCGAGCGTTGCATATTTAGTCTTTCCACATCCTCGGCTCTAAATGGGCTCATCGCCGCTGTTTCTTCAGCCAGCACCTTTACGTAGTCTGCCTGTACACGACATTCTTCCTGCAGGATCTGCTTTAATTGATTTATGATTGATTGATATGAGTCTGCCATCCTTGACTCTTAAGAATATTACTCACCCAGTAGAGCTTTAAGATCGTCCACCTCTTCATTCATATTTCCGATCATCTTTTGGATTTGCTCTGGATCTTTGGGGAACACATAAGTACCACTTGCCTCTTGCTTCTTCAATTCTTCAATGCGAGCTCGCTTTGCGGGATCGGTAACATCTGTCTCTAGCGATTGTTTGAGCTCTTGGGCATTCTTTATATCAATGACATCAGAAAGGTCTTTGGCTCCTGCGGCATTTTCTGCGCTAACTTTTTTGGCCTTGCGTAGAAGATTTATCTCATTCTGAACTTGCTCGATTCTTCTTTGCTCGTTGTCTATCCCACTCTTTCCTTTGATTGTCATGACTTAACACCTCGTTATATCGCCAAAGCTTTCACATATTTTATCCGGCATTGGCTTAAATTCGTTACTACAAAAACTATAGCAGCTGCTACTGTTCTTTAAAAATGCGAAAATCTCTTAGCTCCTCAAAACCGTCTTCTATTTAGACGCTTCTAGACTCAAAAAAGTCACTTCTTTTCAGACGCTTTTAGCTCTTTCATTACAACGTTCTTAATTCCAACACTTGGCCCTGTGGCAATACTCTCTGCAAGTCCTTGATTTAACATGTCTCTATATATTGCCTCTTCTCGGCTGCCACTCAAAAGACCTTCATTTGGTATTGATTTCCACATTGCGCTCATCATCTGTTGCAAAAGCAATGCCTCAAATTGAGCCGAGGCCTTCTCGATCTCTTTCTCTGAATACCCTCGCTTAGTTCCCTTCAGAGTTGCATCAAGAGCCTTAGCTTGACGGGTAGCCTGGGCTTTGTATACCCCGCTATCCAGCAAACTTCCAATTAATTCACTCTTTGTGTCAGATCCCATGTTGCCTTCCGTTACATTACCTCAAGCTCAGCATAAAGAGCGCCTGCCCTTTTTAGGGCTGTAAATATCGAAACCAGATCTCTTGGAGTCGCGCCCAGTGCGTTTAGCGCTGTCACAAGATCCCCCAATGTGACATCTCCACCTACAACTTTTAATACTCCCCCCTCTTCTCCCACTGTAAGATCAGTGTTGTTTATCACTTCTGTCTGCCCAGCTCCAAGTGGATTGGGTTGAGATACTTGAGTCTCCTGCCGAATAGCAATATTCAAATTGCCGTGAGCAAGA
>JAAZON010000501.1 GCA_012797725.1 SAR324 cluster bacterium
TCAACTCACTGCGCTAGCTGCGATCTCGAGCGATAAACAGTGACATTCGTGCCACCCTATTGGTTCGAAAGGGCCCCTAAAACTTTGTAGGCTGCTTTAATGCAGCCTCTTCATGTCAAACTACTTAAAGCATGTGAACAGTTAACCCGCATAACTACCCACAATGACTCGGGTTATGAGATTGACTTCCGTATCTATTGAACTACTGCTGTATCATCAAGGAGAGCCAAGAGATCCTTGGAATTTGTTGGTTTCGCAAATGCTTGAATTGGATCCAATAAATTAGCCAGACGATTCATTGCAGATGGAGGAAGTGAGCTTAGCACAATGACGGTGCTTTCGGGGAGCACGCTTGCCAGTTCCTTGGCGGTCTTAAATCCAACCTCATGAGTATATTTGTATTGTTGTTGGCGAGCACCACTGGTGTAGGGCATGCAGAGATCGCATAAAATAAAGTCAAAGCGCTCTCCGGCGATCAGGATTGCATAGGCTTCTTCGACATTGGAGGCTTCACGAACTCTATAGCCTTTTTCTTCCAGGACTAAGCCTGCAATTTCACGAAAATTATCGTCGTCGTCAATTATAAGAATGTCCTGCATCGCCCAATCCTTGCGCTACTTTCTTCCTCTCTTTTATCGACGGATTCGAGTAAGATCTTGAGATGAAAACATGTAACTTGATGCTGCTACTGGACAAAATCGCTGTTCCTGTTCACTATGAAGTGTAAAGTGAACGATTTAGGGTAATATGTTGAAGTTCTAACATTTATCTATCAAAGATCGTATCCGCAGAGAGAAAGGGTGTAACTATGAAGATAGTTTTGGCTTTGTTTGGCTTGGTCGTTTTGTACGCCCAATCGGTTCTTGCCGATTTTCGCTGTCCATCTACAGGAAAGATTGTGAGTGAAGGAATGACTGCTTATGAGGTGGAGGCGGCATGTGGGTCTCCCTCCGCCAAAAATCGTTTAAACACTGATGCAAGCTTAACTGGTCTTCCAGCCGTGGAAGAATGGACTTATAACTTTGGCTCCGCACGCCTGCTGCGTAAGTTACGCTTCGAAGGTGGAGTCTTAAAAAGCGAAGAAGTTGGAAGCTACGGCACTGAGAAGAGCGCCAAGCCAACAGAAAAGAAGTAGTAATCCTGTACAGTGCTTAAGAAAAGCAGACTGCTGTAGAAGTGCCAGACGCCGCTATTTAGATTGTCAAAGAATCTGCAGGGAAGGCGTCGAGGCAATGGGCCGAAGGGGGAACGAAGCGAAGCGGAGGACCGGCCGCGTGCATGAAGAAGATCTTCGAAGTTGACCCACTCGTCTGCAAAAGGTGCGGCGGCCAAATGAAGATAATTGCCTTTATCACCGACCCCAAAGAGGCCTTGGTTATTGCCAAGTCTCTCGGTATCCCTCCATTCGAGAAGCCCCAGTCAGTGAGAGGGCCGCCGACAGGAGAGCTTCGCTATGAACCCCTCGATGACAATTGGGATGCTTGAATGCTCTGCGCTTCGACGCCTCTCTTGTGCCTGCACTCCAAAAAACACTCGGCGCTGCTTCTGAAATTGGCCATCAAATTTGACAACCTGCCTAAGACCAAAAGCCCCCGTCCCGCGCCACGAGCAATACAATCGAGCACCGCTCATCGAGCTAACGTCCCATCATGTATAGGGAAAACCTTCAAGCTACTTGAACGAACTTATTTGTTTTTCCTAATCATCAATGAAAACCAGTTGCTTACTAAAGCTTATGCTGTTTGTCAGAACGCTCAGCACAATTCAATTTCAACCGCTATTAATTCAAAAGCCGCAAAAATAGCCTCTCTTTCAAGAGATGCGATCACAGCAGATGACATTTTACCTAAGATCAATAAGATCGCCGACGCCTTTATTCAGTTCAGCGAAATTTTAAAACTTCAGAGCAACCAATTCATAGCGATAAAGAATGTGGTAGTTGCTTCTGCGTTGTTTCAGAGTAAGTAAGCAGTCCCGATCAAATCAGTCACTTTTTTTAAAAAATTAAGGTCTAACTTTTTGTAACGCACAACGAATTGTATACCTCTCTGTCTCGCCACAATGAACCGACCAACTTCTTAAATACAAAGAAAGTCGGTGCTCTGTCGCTTTGCTCAAAACAATATGATCAAAGTGAGCCAACATTTTGTTAGCATGATACAGCCGTATTGTCTGCTTGTTGCTAGCAAAGATGCTGGCGGTATAATCATCTGCGATAACAACCTTCTCAGGAGTAATCGTTTCTTTTACTTCAGAATAAGCAGAGGGAATTGAAAATCCTCTCTTAAATATCAACCGTGTATTAATTCTAGGTCCAATCAACGATATTAATATCAAAGAAAAAAAGGCGCTCTTTATTAGTTTTTCGCTTTTGATGATTGGAATGGTGAAAGCAAGAAAAGCGAAGAGGACTGGAGTAATCGAGTAGTAATTAAAAGGTTTATACATGTTCGGGAAGTTTGTCAGCACTATCGCACCATAATTATAGCCGACCACCAATAAGAGAAGAAAACTTTGAACTAAAGTTCTGCGTGAATGTAAGAACAAAAATGGTACTACAGGTGAAAGACTTTTAATGAGCCAAATCAATTTTTCAAAAATTATGCTTTTGTTTAACAATTCACTGATAGAACTAATCCTGCTTAAACCATCAAGTGTTGAAACCCACAGCCAATTTGGCAATACCTTGGTATATAAAACAAAGACAACCAAACCAAAGAGAGACAGTAGAAACGAAGAAAATCGTAAGCTCTTATTGCTAATAGCGTAGTAAAGTGAAAGACCAAAGATGTTGAGCCCAAGGGTTTCTTTGAAGAGAAGTGCAGGAATTAATATCAGAAGTTTTAAAAAATGCTTCCCCGATAAGTGTGCACACATACTCCAAACAAGAAAAGGTAAGGCAAGAACTTCATCGTGAGTTTCCCAACTCAACCCAATCCTAACAGCAGGTAATAGTAATGCTGCAAAGGTTTAAACAGACGCTTTTAAATTGTCTCCCGAGTTAAAAAAACAGCCTGAATATTCCAACGACAAGAACCGTAATTGAAATTACATGTGCACCGATAAGCAGATTTTCAGCGGGGACACCAATCTTGCTTATCAATCCAAATATGAAGAGATAGGGTGAAAGATGGTGTGTAAAAAAATTGTTCCAATCAGTTCCAATTAGTGAAGTCGTAAAACTGTTGTTTTTTGCTACTTGATAAATGAGTTGAGAAAAAATCCCAAAGTCAATTCCCTGACGCCCGTCTCTCAAATAAGCAACCTGTATTAGTCCTATGAAGATCGGGTATAAAGAAATAAGCACGAACAGCAGATATGAAAGTCGTAAGGTAATTCTATATCTGACAATTAAAAAAATCGGCAGCAAGAGCAAAGAAGCACACCTTAGTTGCCCACCGTAGTAAAAAATGACGCCCATTATCGCAGCCAACAGCAACGACAGTCCTTGATAGATATCGTCTCCGCTTACGCTATTTTCAGTATTTGCAGCCATTTTTTATACTGCGCTCCATTTTCACATTGGCATAGGGTTCTAGCAAGAGTTTTTGCTGGTTTTCGTTCTCCAGAATAATAATATTCGTTTCCTGCCGTCTCTTCCTCTTTGTTCCCTCCGCTCTACCAACCAGCAACTCAGCCTTATGAATAACCTCAAGATGCGAGTAATGCTTCTCCAACATCGCAATAGCAGTCTCCATATTTTTTGCCAACGAATAGTTTCTAGATGATGATCCAGACTGATCGCCAAAATTATGTCGCATCTTAAAGCCTTCTATCTCTCCTTAGAAGTTTCAATGCATCCTTCCGAAATGTTCTGAAGAGAGATAGTTTAGTAGAATCCGCCGGACCTTAGAAAGGATTTCAGGGTAAACTAATAAATAAGTCCATCGGCCGACCATAACGTAGGATCCTCAATGAGTGCTCACCCTGTGCCGCCATCGCAATCCAGGACGATAATTGTTTCTCTTTTGTTATTTGTCGGCCATTAAACTCAACAATCAAGTCCCCAAGCCTTAAACCCGCTAGGGCTGCAGGACTTCCTTTTGCAACTCCTGTCACAGCCTCACCTGGTACTATGGATGATGGGACACCAACACCACGTTCTTCTCTGCGTTCGAAATGAGTTGTCATTCCAGTCCAAGTAACTCTTTTCGGGGTCACCGGGTTAGCTGTAAAGTTTTGAGTGGGTGTGATGTTAGTCTCAGGAAGATTAGTGTTGGTTGGATTTGCCTCTTTGGTCGGAAAATTCGTAGGCGTCTCTGATGCAATGTCTGGTGTCTGAGTAGAAGCGGCCAGAGTTGGAGGATCAAGAGCTAGAGGCTTTTCACTTAGTTCATGCAGAGGTTCATTGTTTCTATGCTCTAGGAAGAAAGAAAATGACGAAGTTAGAGCAATTAAAATGAAAATAAAAATTCCAAAGCCTAAGAGAAGACCACTAATACCCATTCCTTCACTAGGTTCGGAAGTCTTTTTTTGCCAACTGGAATCGTCACGCATTTCAAATTTTCTCAAGATTTAACAAAAATTTTAGCGCTACGAGTTACAAGGTGACAATACTATTTGAAGCGTAATAAATTAGAGAGCTCAACTGATACGTGAATGAAGAAGTGAGCTCACAATCTCAGTGTTGATAAACACTTGCAGCCAGGGAAGGGCTTTCTTGGTTTAACGTTTAATTAGCTACGGGTACTTGTTAAAATAGTGTGGAAATACACGGGATTATAAGCGGTAGACCTAAAAAGAATTACAGGTTATTTTCAGGGTGCTTTGATTGGAGATGAAAGAATATGGGCACCAACAAAAAATGGAGACGGCTGCTTTTTAAACAAGCAATTCTTCTTGCTGTATTCCTCGTCCTTCTAATAGGAGGTCTTGTTTATTTTGTCAGATGGTGGAAATTATCCGAATTAGTTCAAGCACAATTTATAATGCCGAACGGCAAAACGAGTCCTCTTCTCTATCTTGAAGTTGCAAATGATCCAGCAAAACGAGCAAAAGGCCTCATGTACCGGAAAGAGCTTGATGATGATGGCGGCATGCTCTTTGTTTTTCCTACTGAATCTGAGCATAAGTTTTGGATGAGAAATACATACATTTCACTGGATATGATTCATATCGGCCGTGATCAAAAGGTCGTTGGCATTCTGGAAAATCGTCCGGTATTCTCGGAGGAATCTAAGGGAGTGGGGAAGCCAGCACTTTATGTGATAGAAGTCAGGGGAGGTTTGTTAAAGCAATGGGGTTTGGAGCCTGGTTCTAAGTTGGAGTTTAAATCTCCAGTTCCTGAAGCTCGTTAGTTGTAATAGTTTGAACGCGTAGTTATGGTCAAGGAGAATCTATGATGATTGAGGTAGATGATATTTTCAGTGATACAGCAAGACTTAATAAGGTTTTTAAGGAGCTTTATGGCGACTCTCCTGAAGTTGTTGATCAAAATATCTCTCGCTACCAGGCGCTAAAAGAGAAATTTGAGAAGAAATTCGGTCCAGGCTCTATATCTTTTTTTAGCAGCCCCGGTCGAACAGAAATTACCGGGAATCACACAGATCATAATGGCGGCAAAGTCCTAACAGCTAGCATAGACCTTGATACTATTGCAGCAGCTCAAAAGAATGACAAAGAAAAGATTATTGTCCATTCTGATGGTTATAGTGAAATCTTTTCAGTTAACCTTGATGATTTGGAACCGAAAGCAGAGAAAGGGACGAAGGCTCTGCTAAGGGGAATAGCGGCGGGCATGAAGCGAAAGGGCTATAATATAGGTGGTGTAAATGCATTTGTAACGAGTAATGTCGCAAATGGATCGGGAATAAGTTCATCTGCTGCATTTGAAATGCTTATACTGCAGATTATGAATCATTTCTTTAATAACGGTGAGATTAAAATTTCAGAACTTGCAAAGATTGGAAAGTATGCGGAGAACAATTATTGGAAAAAGCCATCAGGCCTTCTAGATCAAATGGCCTGCGGTACGGGTGGGCTGATAACTATAGATTTCAAGGATCCAGACAATCCAGACGTGACACCAATAAAATACGATTTTGCAAAGGAAGGTTACAAATTCCTGGTTCTTCATACTGGTGCGGAACATGGTAACCTAACACCCAAATACGCAAAGATTCCAAAAGACATGTGGGCTATTGCAAAGGAGTTAGGGGCTGAGAAACTTTGTGATGTGAAGTTTGAGGATTTCTTGGGCAAAGTTGCGTCGTTAAGGAAGAAATGCGGGGATCAGGCTGTTTTAAGAGCGATGCATTTCTTTACTGAAAACATTCGAGTCGATGAACAAGTTTCGGCATTGAAGAATAAAAATTTTGCAGCTTTTGTTCAGCTTATTACGGACTCGGGAAACTCTTCATGGAGAATTCTGCAGAATTGTTATGACGGTGCTATGCCTGAGCAACAAAACATACCGGTTGCACTTTCACTGACCGAATACTTTCTAAAAA
>JAAZON010000045.1 GCA_012797725.1 SAR324 cluster bacterium
AGAGAAATAGTTACCATGGGCTGCTTTCCACTTCACCCACTGACCACTTCCCTGCTCTGCCATCTCAAAATGCAGCAGGGTTTAGATGACGATGCGCGGACAATTCTCAAATTTGTCCGAGAAAATGTAGGGTTAAAGTTAAATGAACCAGCTGTAAAAAATGAAAAAGTAAACTGGATTCTACCTATCGAAATTGCCGATTATTTTGAAAAACGGATCTGTACAGATCAACTCTACGCCTCTTATGATAAGGCTATTGAGGATCTTGAAATTGAGTTTGGCGACTCAGTAAAACAGGGACATTATGATGTCTTGAGGGCATTATTATTGCAATCAGCTGATGGAATCAATCGTGCTGGCAGTGATCAAGTTGCCCTTATTTCGCAAATGATAGGATCGGATTTTGATACAACGAAGAGAATTCTTAGAGAATTAAGTGAACACGGTATCACAAGATTTGACCAAAATAACAAATTTAATAGTTTCTATTCAAGCGGGATTAACCCTCGTGCTCTTGATCAAAAAATTAGAGACCTTCTGAATAATAAGAATTTTGGAGACGACGAGTTATTTATTTTAAATGATCGATTAAAAGAATTTTATCCAGGCGCAGACCGAATTGAAGTAAGTGTGTCATGGGGGACTTCGTCTGATTGGGCAGCGAGTACAGCGATTGTTAATGCAGATAATTTTAAAGTTGATCATTTGAGAGAATTGCTAAAACCTTATCAACTCTCTTTTCAAGGAATTCAAGAGGGTAATCGTGGTCTAGTAATTTGGTTATTACCATCAAATGAAACTGAAGTGGAGTTCTTCCGGCAAAATGCAATACCAACGATAAATGAAGCGTTTGGCGGTGCGACACCTCCACCTGTACTTATGGTTCTCCCATCTTTACCTATCAAAGCAGTTTCTGAGCAATTCCTAAGGCATCAAGCATTAATTACCATATCCAAAGACCCCGATGCCATTAAAGAAGTCGGCCAAATAACTTTTGATAATGAAGTTGAAAAAACCATGAAAGCACTTAGGAAGGCTTTAGGTCAATTATTTGGCGATGAAGAAATGTTTACTACAATAAACCGAAAACCTGGTTCATTAATCGTTCCACAACCTTACAATGCCGCTATGGCTACTATTATTACCATAAACATTCAAAATACTTTACAGAAGTTATATGAATTGGCGTATCCTTATCGTCCACCCGAGTTTTTCACTGATTTACCGGGAAACCCCAAAAAGGGTGCTGCTCCTCTTCGCGATGCAGTGAAAATTGTCTCTAAGAATCTAATTCATAATCGTATCTCTTCAGCGTTGGCAGGAATGACAAAAGTTGCCAACGAGCGAGTATGCAAACACAACTTAATGATGAAGTGGCACATTCTATCAACAACCTATTGGATACAAGAACCTGATGTTTTAACTCTACAACATGCATGGAATTATCTTGAAGAGCAGGTAAAAGCAGATGATCAGGAAAAAGCAGTAAGGGAATTTATCCCTAACTTATTTACTTCACCTTTTGGATTTGATTTTAATACAGCTACCCTGCTATTTTGCGCTTGGATTGGTAAACACAATAATGAATTACGATTCTCATCAAAAGGAAGAATCGTTGGGCTCGATTTTATTGAACAACTTCTAGATCAAAAAACACCTCAGGATTTCTTAGGAAAAATATGTGTTGATGAGTCACTTTATATTTCAAGAAGAGATGCTGATAAATCTTTGATAGAGGGAAGAGCCTTGTTGGAAAAAATCCAGCGGGGTGAAAAATTTAGCCAAGATGAAGCCGGCGATGCAATAAACAGATTAAAGGAAATTATTGACTCAGAGGTATGTCCAGAAGATGAACTTTGTGTGTTCGAACAAGTATTGGCTGTGATTAATACAGCATTGGACTCATCGGAAAAATTTGATCAGGATGTATCAAAACTTCTACCGAAAATTTCAACTGAATCAAATCTGAACAATCTGATTGACCTTCAAGAAAAAGTAAAGCATTTACCACTTCCAGAAATTGTTTTACCCTCACAAATACCAGTAACAGAAATCCAATTAAAACTTACAAATCAAATTCAAAAAACAATTCAAGATTCTTGCCAAAAAGCTAAAACCCTGAATCGAATTGAAGGGGCTGACGCCATAAGAAACCTTCTGAGCGATCAAAAAGCAACCCTTAAGCGAGAAGGATATCTAGATCAAGCGGCCATAATTTCCGAGGCTGAAAACCAACTCTCAGAACAAATTAAGAAACTAAAAGCTAATGATGAAGAAAAAGCTAAGCGATATCAAATCAATGCAATGACATCCAAAGCTGATTTGATTAAATTGCTTGAGTATCAGAAAGAATTACAAGAAATGGAATTTGAGTCACAAGACCTGATTACACTCCAACAACAGAGGCTTAGTGAGATAAATAGTGCTGTACGAGAACTTGAGACCTTCGCAGAAAATGTCAGTAATGTGTATCAGCAAGTATTGGATACTGAAATCGAGCCACTATATGAACGAATTTTGAAAAACAGTGACCGATTTATTGGTAGTGATTATGAAGAGAAATTAGATCAAGCAATACAATACATAAAAAATCTCAAATCGTTTTCTAATGCTCTAAAGGAAATTCAAAATTTTCCATTATCCACCCTTGAGGATGTTTCAAAAATTGAAGGAAAAATTTCCGAAATAAATGGCAAATATGGAAATAAACTCTCTTCAAAACATCTTGAATCATTGGAAGACGTAAGAAAAGAGTACAAAGATCGTCTACATGAAAAGTATATCCAAACCGAAAAACAAATCTATCTTCTAGAAAAACAGTTTGCTGAATTGTCCTCTGGCCAAATTAGAGAAAAAATGAGTGATTACTCGCCATTCATTTCCCCTGAAATGAAAGTGAAATTAGAAAATATTAGAATTAGCTTGGTTGAGAAAGAGTCCGAGGAAAAACTAGCAAATACCGAAAATGTTATCGGAGAAATTGAGAAACTATTCTTATCGATAGAAGATAAAGAAAAAAGAAAAGATTGTATAACTAGACTCCAGAAAAACATCTAGGCGTAAACTATGAGAATTAACGTGCATCCAATCATTCTTGACCGAAAACATGAAGCACCAATCCCTGAGGGGTACGAAGTCATTGAATCAGAAGTTCAATTCCTGCTTCATGCTAATGACAAAAAACCTCTCATGATAAAAGGTCAACGAGTATGTGATTGGGCACAAAAATATTATGATGGTAGAAATATTGTTTACAAAGAAATAACTCTACCCAAAACCCAACTTGTCGAATCTTTTCCGGAATTATCCGATGAAAAAGCACAATATATTTGCGAACTACTTGGCAAGAAAATCAACGCTATGCAGAAAATTTCTGCTAATGAAATCCTTTTTAGTTGTTTTCCAATCTCTCTTTGGGATGAACTACCATCTTTAAAACACGCGGCAGAATGGTTACTATGGCTCGATGAAACAAATCCTAACCCTGCCTTCACACCAATTCTGAGAACAATCGCAACAGACTGGAAAAATGCATGTGTGGAAGCAAGCCCGCTTTATGATATTGTAGACCCAGCTAAAGCAAGAGAAACGCTAAAAGAATGGCTCGGCGCAAAAATTACCCCATCTTTTAATCATTATGGACAATTTCCAGTTACTATACCTGAAAAATGGATCCTCGATTTACAAAAAATGTGGAACCTGGAAATTATCAATTCCAATGGGTCTTTTCTATTGGATATTATTAAGACGCCAATTGAATGGCGCTTTAAGCATCTTATTGCAACAAGAACATTAGATTTTTTTGAAAAACATATGGATTCAGAATATTTTTCTGATGATGTTTATGATGCCATGACGCGGCTTCTTTCTGGCAATGACCTATTACGCCTTAGAGTAATAAAACCTATTCCAGAACCAACAAAAGTACCCGAAGAACCAGAATCTGTGATTACTTGGTTTACAAAAGGATATTTACCCTTTAGGGAACAGCAACTAGCAAAAAAATCAGAGGAATTACCACCTAAAGTTCTTGAATTTGGGCAAGAATTTGCATGTTGGTATTTGAATTTTTACCCAAAAGCGTTATTTTCAAAAAAGTACTTGAGCTTTTTCAAATCAAAGGACCTTCGTGATCTTGATTCAAATCACGTGAATCTCTTAATTATCCTTGATGGTTTACATGCGGTTGATGCTAAGTATCTTCTTGCTAATTTACTAAATTCTGAAGGTCAAAATCGCCTAGTAATGACGGAAAATGATTATTGTTTTGCTCCATTGCCTACAGTAACCGATTTTTCAAAAGGAGCTCTCATTCATGGTGTTCAGCCTACTTTTATGAAGGAATTTGCTTTGTTGGGAGAAGATGTTTCTGAATACCAAACTCCAGTACCGATGCTTCAAGAAGCAAAACCTGGAAATTTATTTATGTGGCGCATCCAAGATCCTGATCATACCTATCATGCCAAGAACAAATCATCAATGTTAAAAAAGGACGTTGAAGGATCTTTGTCTACAATAGCAACAAAGATCCTTGAAGTAGTCGACAACGTTTCGGTAACACAACCTTTAAGGATTATTATTACGACTGATCATGGAAGATTTCTCGGAACATCAAAAAGGGATGTTGACATACCTGCTAATATGGAGGCTCACGGTCGAGCCGCATGGGGAAAAACGAATATTGAATACAATGAAACAGGGTACAAGATAGAAAATGATCTGGTCTTCTTATCCAAAGACAGATTTGGTTTACTTTCAGATGATGCTGCAGTTATACTAACGGATCATGCTTTTAGAAGTGAAAAACAAAAAAAGGAAATTAGTACACACGGCGGACTCTTCCCTGAAGAAGTAATAATTCCCTGGATGGTATTCGAAAGGAATTTGTCCAGACCTGAAATAAATATTAAGCTTTCTGGAAAAGGTCAAGCCAATCAACCAGGTTCAGTAAAAATTCTTGCGATTAATCCAAGCTCAATCGATATTACAATCTCTAGAATCATTTTCGTTTTTAATGAAGATGACAAGTATGTCATAAATGTTGACCAAAAGATTCCAGGTATGGACAAAATAGATTTTGATATTACTCTCCCGGCATGGCCATCTTCCGAACAAAAAGCGCAAGGAAGGGCTCAAGCTTTCTTCCAATTACCAGAAGGGGATGATTACGCAAGTGAAATCAACCTTTCCGATTTGGAAGTAACTGAGCTGTACACTCGTGATAAATCCTTATTAGAAGGACTCGACTTATGACAGATAAAAATCTTGATACATCCTCTGACAAATCTACTTATACTGAAAATGAACTGGACATTAAAGTTCAAAAAGTGTTCGGCGACTTGTCCATCGATAAACGTCGTCTACCAATGACTAAGCTTGATAAACGAGGTATCCCAGCATACGTTGCAGAATGGGCAATCGACACTATAGTTCCCAATCGTGGAGAGTTATCGCAAGAGAACATCTCCAAAATCCTTGATTGGTCAAACAAATTCATCCCAGGTCCAGAAGAAGCTAAAGTAATCCAAAACAGACTTTTAAATGGTGAAACCATTAAAGTCTTAACTTCTATGGAAGTAGATATTAAACTGACAAGAAACAAGCAAGAGAGAGTTGCCCAATTAAAACTCCTGCAAATTTCTGACGCAATTATCGCTGATGGTATCGTAGATAAATATCATGATTTACTCAAGCAAGGGATGTGGGGAGTAGTCGAACTCATTAATGGCCCAGACGGAGTTGCCGTCGTAAGTTTTAAGCCAATGCAAGCAACTTTTGACTTAAATTTATTTAAGCAGTCCAGAAAAATGTTTACATTAAAGGAATGGATGGCCTTACTAGTGACATCAATGGGCTATGATCCTAATTATTTCTCTGAAGAAGAACAGATTTTAGTCTTGTGCAGGCTCTTACCATTAGTTCAAAAGAGCATGCACTTAATAGAATTAGCTCCAAAAGGGACAGGTAAAAGTTACTTCTTCGAAAATATTTCTTCCAGAGTTAGATTAGTTAGCGGCGGTAATATTTCTCCGGCAGTATTATTTGTTAATAATGCATCTGGTCAATGGGGCCTTTTAGCAAGATATAAGGTTGTCGTTCTTGACGAAGTTCAGACATTAAAATTTGAAAAACCTGAAGAGATTGTAGGTGGACTAAAAGGTTTCCTAGCAAACTCTCGCTTAACTCGTGGGGGGTTACATGAATCGTCAAGTGACTGTGGTTTAGTTTTGCTTGCAAATATTTTGCTTGATTCAAACCAGAATCCAATTGAATCCCCTCTATTGAAAGAATTACCTGATTTCTTACAAGAAACAGCCTTTCTAGATCGTTTCAAAGGGATTATCCCAGGATGGAAAACAAAAAAACTTAGCCCGGATAGTTTTGCTAAGAATGTTGGTCTTAAGGCTGATTTCTTTGGGGATGCATTGCTTGCATTCCGCGATGATTTAGTCATTGATCAGTTTTGTTCGAAAAATATTAAATTAAAAGGAAAAAAATATAAGCGAAATGATGATGCAATTCAATCAATAGCAAGTGGAATGATGAAATTGCTTTTTCCTGATGGCGAAGTTTCTAACGAAGATTTTTTTCATTATTGCATTTGTCCAGCTATCCAATTACGGCAACTCATCTGGAATCAACTTCAAATGCTAGATGCAGAATACCGTCAATATGATAATTTAATTGAAAGCGACTTTCCAGAATTGGGTGAATAATGGAGAATGGTATTTATCTTGATAACAATGCAACGACCCCATGTGATCCTCGTGTAGTGGAAAAAATGCTGCCATACTTTAGTGAAGTCTATGGCAATCCTGCTAATGGGTACCATATTCAGGGTCGGATGGCAGGCAAAGCGGTTGATAAAGCAAGAGAACAGGTAGCTGAATTAATTGGCGCACAACCATATGAAATATATTTTACTGGGGGTGCTTCAGAAAGCGACAACTTAGCGATATTTGGAATTATTAGGAACCCAAAACACGACTCCCAAAAGCGTATTGTCTCTTCGAAAATTGAACATAAAGCTATTCTTAAACCATGTAGGAAGTTAGAAGAAGAGGGGTATTATATTTCCTTGCTACCTGTTGACTCTCAAGGCGTGATAAAGGTTGAAAATGCAAGAAATGAAATAAACAGCCAGACTATACTTGTTTCCATACAATTAGCAAACAACGAAATTGGTTCAATTCAACCGGTTAAGGAAATAGCTGAAATAGCCCATGAATTTGGAGCAACGATACACAGTGATGCAGCCCAAGCAGTTGGAAAAATTCCTGTAAATGTTGAAGCTTTAGGCATTGATATGCTCTCTATTAGTGCTCACAAATTTTACGGTCCTAAAGGAATAGGTGCACTTTACATAAAGGGCGGCTTGAAAAACATTCCTATTGAGCCTATCATTTACGGCGGTGGCCAAGAAAAAGGATTACGATCTGGAACCACTAATGTTCCTGCAATTGTCGGTTTTGGAGAAGCAGCAGAAATTTGTAAAAATGAATTATCCGTAGAAATCGAGAGAATTTCAGGTCTGAGAAATTTACTTGAAAAAGAACTCACTTCAAGAATTTCTGATATTGTCATTAATGCCCAGAAAACAGAAAGATTACCTAATACAAGCAGCATAATCTTCCCAGGCATTGAAGCTGATGCATTAATATTGACTCTAGTTAATGTAATGATGGGAACTGGATCTGCCTGCAATTCTGGCGCTATTGAGCCTTCCCATGTATTACAGGCTATGGGAATTTCACGAGAAGCTGCATCAAGAACCGTTCGTGCAAGTCTCGGACGATTTACCACTAAAGAGCAAATTATTCAAACATTATCGGAGATCACTGCAAGTATTAATAGAGTTGCCATAAAAAAGACAATATAATTTTTTGTCTTCAATAATATTTTGCAAGACTCTAAACCTTTTTCTTGAAAATAAGAAACGGAAAAAGAGGACTATTAGAACACAAAAAGGCACTCGATATCTTCAATATCACTGCTTAATGAAGAATAAATCGATTGGGAGTCGTGTGCGACTGTACTATCAGTAGAGGAAAAACGAAGAGTTCTAGAAAAAGGTTGGGGACAATGATGGAAGTTTAGAGCTTCAGTAGGATGGATATATGGCAACTTACTTACAAATTCAAAATTGGGTAAAGCAACAATGCGGTTTGTGCCAAAGACGTGTTGGATTGCACATGTCAAAGAAA
>JAAZON010000502.1 GCA_012797725.1 SAR324 cluster bacterium
ATTAGAGAAGGGATTAGCCGGAATATATACTTATAGCCCCATTTTCATGCTCATGGGTGCCCAAACGGGCATGAAAGTTTAGCTTGTATGATTTATAAAGCAAGGAGGTAGCAATGGCAGAGTTAATCTGGGAAAGTCAAGCTAATCAATCATTATAATTATCGAATCGACCAATTTAAATTCACAAAAAATGTTAAAAAAATTGATTTATTCATTTTTGAGGTTTACGACAGGAATAACAATTTTGTGGATTTAAATGTGAGGAGATTTTGTAATACCAAGGCATATTTTCTTGCTTCATTTTTGCTATATCTTGTAAGGGATTGCAGTTAACATCCACAAATCCGACTTTCTTCAATAGATCAATTACGATTGATGAATCTACTCCACCACCCATGGGAAGGTCCACATAATCATAAAGTGACTTCCAGGGATTCCTTTTTTCCCGCGCAAGTATCACAAGATTGGTCAACTGCTTCGTCATTTGATGAGAATGTCTCTTAGAGTGAGGGCCGTGCAGGAAGAAACAAAGAGTTCCACCAGGCCTCAAAACTCTTTTCCACTCAGAGAGCGCTTTTTTTGGATCGGGAAGCGTCCAGAGCACGGCTCTGTTTACCACGGCATCAAATGATTCATCCTCGAAGGGAAGATCTTCCGCATCGCCCAATTCCAGCCTGACCTTCAGGCCCCGGGATTCAAGCTTCTTCCTGGCATTCTTTATCATCTCTTCAGATAGATCGACGCCTACGACCGAATATCCGATCTCTGCTAGCATAATGGATAGAAAACCGGTTCCAACTCCCACATCTAAAACTCGTTTATCGCCTGAACCGATTTTATCCCGAAAGAGGGCCTTCCAGGCATCTTCCTCTCTTTTGCTGGAGAGCCTATGTCCCGGAGACATGTCAAATGTGGAGGATCTCTTATCCCAATATGATTTGATGGTATACTTTGTATCATTCATGCGGTCACCTTCGCACTTTCTCTTTGAAATGCCTTAGAAGGGGGGTCGTTCGATTCGGAATTTTTATGGCGCCTCATGGACCTTACTGGAATAACATGCGGGCTTTGTCCATTGTTATTGATCACCTCAGCTACAACTCCATAGACGGATCTGATATTTTCTTGAGTCAGAACATCACTTGGCGTTCCTTGATCCACAATGCGTCCTTCTTTCATCATTATGATGCGATCCGTATACTTGGAGGCTAAATTTAGATCGTGCACTGCCATTATGGCGGATATGCCTCGTTCTACGACCATTTCTTGAATTATCTCTAGCACCTCCAATTGATGCTTAATATCCAAGTTTGAGGTATGTTCATCGAGCAGAAGCACTGATGGCTCCTGAGCCAGAGCCCGAGCTATGAGCACCTTTTGTTGCTGACCGCCACTCAGCTGATTGATATCGTTCATTGCCAGATTCTCAATTCCCATCAGCCTAAGAACTTTTATCGCTTTCATCACATCAGTTCCGCTGCTCCTCCACCCCAGATGCGGCCTCCTTCCCATGAGCACAGTATCAAGTACAGTGGATGGAAAAAAGGAACGGCTCGATGTTTGAGGCACGTAGCCTACTATCTTCGCCATCTCTTTTCGGGAAATCCCTTTGATATCGGTTCCATCTAAGAGGATGCTACCATTCTTTGGTTTTAGCAGTCCGTCAATGCATTGAATGAGAGTTGATTTGCCCGATCCGTTCGGGCCTATTACTCCAAGCATCTCTGATGGCTGCAGTTCCATGGAGATCTTCTTCAAAATTAGCTGGCTAGAATAGCCAAACTCCAAATCTTTTAATATTAACTTCAAAAGTATCCCATCCTTCTTCTCATTATAAGGTAGAGGAACAGCGGACCTCCCATGAAGGCAGTGATGACTCCGACGGGAATAATGACCGGAGGAATCACATTTCTGGATATCACATCCGATCCGACTACAAGTATAGCTCCTACTATTCCTGAGGCAGGTATCAGATATCTATAGTCAGTCCCAATGACTAGTCTCGTTATATGAGGTGCAACAAGCCCTATAAATCCTATAGTTCCGGTAAAACAGACTATACTAGAAACCATCAGACTTATGATCGCCATCGTATATATTCTAATTCTGTTGACATTTACACCCAAGCTTCTTGCAGAATCGTCTCCCGATGTGAGCAGATTCATATCCCATGATTTCATCATCAGCAATGGAACGGATAAGGCAACCACTGCTCCTGAGATGAATACCTTGCTCCAGGAGGCTCTATCCAGGCTGCCAACAGACCAAAAAACGGCTTGGACGACTGCGGTCTCCTCACCGAAATACTGCAGCAGTGTTGTAGCTGCTGAGAAGATGTAGAGAATTGCGATGCCTACCAGAACCATAGTTTCAGGTGTAGCACCTCTTCGTGCGGCAAAGCCTATGATGATAAGTGAAACCAGGAGGGAAAATACAAATGCGTTTCCTATTATTAGGTAATCACCTCCTACAAGACCTGCGCCTCCAATTATTGCAAGGGAAGCTCCAAAGGATGCTCCCGCGGAGATTCCTAATGTATAGGGGCTCGCCAGTGGATTCTTTAAAATTCCCTGCATGATACACCCTGCAATACCAAGGCCGATACCGGTTACAATTCCCAGTGCGATTCTTGGAAGCCGGAGATTCCAAATCGTGGTCTCAGCCAGCCAGCTTGATGAAAAATAGTTGGGGAAAAATTTTGCAAGAAACGCTGCGTACCCGTCCCATATCGTGATCTTGGCCTGGCCCATGGAGCCTGCTAGGCCTGCAGCCAAGACTAGAACCAATATAGAGGAGACGATAAAGATCGCCTTTCTCCCCACATATTTTTGGTAGCTGTTTAAGATCTCCTCATCGGAGATTTCTACCTCTGATAAATTCATGGATACTCCTTGTCGAGGACTATATCCCATCCATCATCCTCATTCAGGCAATGGATATGCGGATATGCATTTCTTTACATCCAGGTCAAGATGCTGGAATTTGCTCACGAATTCCTGATGCACTTCCTGAACATCGATGTCTTTGAAGAGATCTGGATAAAGCCACTTTGCATAATAAAGAGTACCGATAAGGCCTGACGCACCACCACAGAGAATGTACGGATGGGAGATCATATAGACCTGCTTATTCTTGACCGCTTCCACATTGGAGAACTCAGGCCGCGCTAAGAATTCTTCAATTGCCTCGGTTGCATTCTTTGGACTATAGATATCGTATCCCAATACAGAGTTTCCTGCAGATAAGAATATCACATCGGGATTTCTGGCGATCACCCATTCAGCGTCGACAGACTGTGATCCTGTGCCCTTGATCTCATCGCCCATGTACCTGCCGCCGGCATTTTTAATCATCACCGCCCGGTAGCTATCCGTGCCCGGCACCGAGAACTTGGTTCTATCCAAATTATAATTGCTAAAATAGGCCAACGGTCTCTCAGACTCAGGGATATCTTTTATCTTTTCTGAGATCATGTTCTCAATCTCAGTCGACCAGTCCACATACTCTTTGGCCTCGGGGACCTTGCCAAAGATATATCCATATCTCATGGCGGCTTCTTTGGAGTTGGTGATATTCACATCCAGGGCGATTACAGGAGTGTCTGGGGTCTTTGTGTGATCGTAGTATTCCCTGGCGTCGGTTAGAACAACATCGGGATTGAGGTTGTTGACGACTTCATAATTGACTGTCTGTAGCTCCCCCACACTTTCAACATTGCTTAAAAGTTCTGGGAAATATGTTTTGCTGTATCTATTTCCTCCAGGAGTGACGAATCTGTCTGTGATACCGATTATTTTGTCTGATGCGCCAATAGCTCTCACGGTCTCATAAACATAAGAGTTATGGCCATGGTACACAAAAGATTTCACAGGCTCAGGAATTTCGACTGATCTAGCGGTGTCGTCAAAGACCACCAGAATCTCCTCTGTTCCGTCGATAATCTTTTGAACCTGATCGATGTCCTTTTCGTCAACAGTTCCGTCATTATTTGCGTCTGAAAACTTGGTCTTATCAGCTTCGCCTTTGATCACTTTTTCCAGGTATGAAATATCTGCATCATCGATGATTTCATCCATATTGGCATTTCCGAATATCTGCAGTGTGTAGGAAACTGCACAGGCCGAGAACGCTGCCCCAAAAAATACTGCTGCAATCAAGGCAAGTGCAATATTCGTTTGCTTGGTCAAGATTAACACCTCATCTTACTGATTCTAGTATTAATTACTCTAATTAATAAATCTATCGCCAATATACATAATTCATAAGATAATTATAGAAAGCTTTATTACCAAGACGCACTTTCCACTAGCGTAATTTAAGAATTAGAGCAGAGGAATCTAGAATGCAAGAGAGCAAAATGGAATTGATGATGCAAGGCCACGAGATCTGGCTGGAAAAGTCCAAAACAGAAGGCGATGAAGTAGAATTGGC
The DNA here is from genome assembly GCA_012797725.1 of SAR324 cluster bacterium. Next base: position 4,432 of record JAAZON010000502.1, read on the forward strand.
GTTAGTATACGGCCATAATATGCGCCAAGACGGAATAGCAGATGCCAATAGACTGAAAGCATTCAACTATCATCCCGATGGCAGCAAATCGGATCTGGCATTTATTCCTGATGAAAAGCGTTATCTTTTAAGGTTCAAAGCGGATAAGGATGGGTCGTATGCAGTCGTAGTAGACATGGAGTCATCGATTCTATGCAAGACCAAGGACGGAAATAAGAGAGGTCCCCGTTCTCAATTCAAGGATGTCACATACGCCGGGGCCTTCCACCAGATGGCCAAGATCCTTTGTCCCATAGGCGGCGATGGAAAATACAGTGGCCAGGTTATGCATGGCATCCTTGAGGCTGTCCCGAGCAAGCCTTGGTGCCAGGTAGGCCAGGAAACTGAGCTGCAGGTATTCTATGAAGGAAAACCTTTGGCCTTCGAAGAGGTCAAGGCTGTATCCAAGAAAGAGGGAAAGGAGATGGCTCTGGTCAAGGCCGATGAGCAGGGCAAAGCGCGCATTCCCGTAACCACGGATGGAGAATGGATGTTCCTGGTCAGGCATAAGGATCCTTCCAAGAAGGTCAGCGATATGTTCGATGAGTCTGTCTTCGTCAGCACTCTGGTCATGGAGACAAGATAGCAAGCTATCGCTTACGGCAAATGGGCGCGAAAAGGAGCGAAATTCGGCACAAGCGAATCGATGCTCCTTGTTCGCGACTTTCGAAATCATCATATCATGATACGATATGAGGATTCCGAATAATGAGACATATATGATCAAAACATATCGCAGGAAGGATATTATGAATGGATCTTGGAAACTCGTCCTAATTGTGCTTGCAGCTCTGACCGCATCCTATAATGCATGTGGTGCCGTATCAGGAGACAATAACGGTGATAAATTTCACCAGAATTTTACTCTAGACATATTCGGCAATGCCAATATGGATGAGGACATCGATGAGAGAGATATCGCTTATCTGGAGGGTGTAATCAAGGGTAAAAATGCTGCTACCAATCTGAGCGATGCCAATTGCGATGGTAAGATAGACGTTCAGGATATCAATCAGATTAAAGAAATCATTAACGGCACGGAAAAAGAGCTCACGCTGATTGATACGGCTGGACGAACCGTGACAGTCCATGAGCCGGTAGATAGGATAATTGAGATCGGCTTTACTTCCTCGGAGATTCTGCGCTCGCTCAAGGTGGAGAAGGCTAGAATTGTAGGCGTTGGAAATTATACACTGCAAAAGAAGTCATTCTTTCCGGAATTCAGCGACTCCCCAAATGTTGGCGATTCGGCATCACCCAATTACGAGCTAATAGTTAAGCTCCAGCCAGATCTCCTTCTCTTGTATGCAGCGGGTCATTCTGAAGAGATGGTTGCCATTGAAAAGACCCTAAAGACAGCCGATCCAAAGATAGTCACTGTCGGATTCGGCTTCAATCAACCGTCGATCTTCGTCAAAGAAGTAAAAACATTGAGTTATATTCTTGGAAAAACAAATGAAGCTAATGAGTTTATCACGTTTTATAACAATTGGATAGAGACTATCTGGGAAAGAACCAACGGAATTCCAGAAAATGAAAAACCAAGAATCTATTTAGAAACACCATATGGGAAGTATGGTGATCATGCTGCGTATGGCACATGCACTGCAGGGCATTGGATGGATGAGAGAATTGAGATGGCAGGGGGATACAATATCTTCAGTGATCTGCCAGGTGCGAAGACGGTCAATGTAGATCCGGAAGAGGTAATGAAACGAAATCCTGAGATCATCGTGAAAGATACATACATGGGGAGCTATTCTGAAGATAATATTTCTTCGCTTATCAATGTGAGAAACGAGGTCATGAATCGTTCGGAATTGGCCAATGTGGATGCGATAAAGAACGGACGCGTTTATGTTATTGCTCATAAAGATTTCTTCTACGGCCCGAGCAATTTCATCGCCGTCGCTTATCTTGCAAGATGGTTACATCCGGATCTGTTGAAGGATCTTGGAGATCCACAAGAATTCCATCAGGAATACCTGACAAGATTTCAGGGATTGGATTTTGACCTAAACAAACATGGGGTATTTGCATATCCGAAGCCTGACTGAGATGGATTGGAATTATGCGACAATAAAGCGGCTCAGAGAAGCCATTCCGGGACTTGGATGTGCTGCAATCCCTGGTGAGATCAGAGGGCAATTGCAGCGTCCAGCCTCGGCATATCAGCCTGGAATTCGTTCGCCACAGCTTTGGATGCAGGCAGCCATATGAAGCCTGGCGAATATTCCTATTTTATTTTGCAGGACTTGATCATAGTGGTAGATGGATTGCATTCAAAGGAAATTGAAGAGGTAAGATAGTGTATGCAAAAGATGTTATTACGGCGAGATGGGATAGGTCTTCAAAGACATACGATTCTCGGCCAGGTCATGGGATCCAGTCAGAACGGGAAAAAGAAGCATGGATATCTCTTCTGAGTAAAACACTCGGAAATGAACCCCTCGATGTTCTGGACGTTGGCTGCGGTACGGGCGTTCTTTCTCTGCTCTTATCTGAGATAGGACATAACGTAACAGGTATCGACCTATCGGAGGGGATGCTCGGAAGAGCAAAGAAGAAAGCATACGACCAGAATCTTCGTGCAGAGTTCCGGCTCGATGATGCTGAGAATCTATCGTTTGAGGATGAATGCTTTGATGCGGTCATCAATCGTCATCTTCTCTGGACGCTACTGAAACCTGAGAGTGCGGTCGCCGAATGGAAACGCGTTTTGAAACCCGGTGGCAAATTGATCATAATCGATGGTAGCGGGAATAATCGCAACAGCATGCGAAGAAGGATCTGGCGTTATTTCGTCTCTATGCCTCTGGTTTTGCTGACCGAGCGAAGAAACCCATGCCGCGGTCATTATGGTCGAGGGATTGAGGGACAATTGCCTATGAGGCATAGAAGACGTCCTGAGGCAGACGTGAAAATTCTTAAAGACCTCGGATTTTGTGTTGAGGTGATGAATGTGAACGTCCCTAGAACAGGAACGCTTCTCAGTTCATTGAAATATGGATCCTGGAACGATCGCGGGTATTTTCTTGTGAACGGGATCAAAACTACGAGATGATATCTTGAGATCGCAGTTGTGCGGCATCAATATCATTTGCGGCTTCTATGATATGTACAAGTATTCTGATGCTGCAAGATCCACTATTAGCTGGCGGCTGATAGGGCTTGCGCGCAGCGCATGGGCTCAAATCCTGCTTGCTGTGTTTATCGGGCTTGGAGTCACACTGATTAACTTGGCTCAGCTGAGCATCACGGGATACGCCATAGGACAGATGTTCTCGGGAGCTGACGTGTCAGTTGTGCTCCCGATGCTATTGATCGTTGCCCTGATGATCATCCTTCGGGCATGGCTTACATATTATAAAGAGATGATCGCCTACTATATCGCAGCAGGAATTAAGATCGCATTGCGCAATCGCATCTATGTCCATCTTCTCGCTCTTGGTCCCGGCTTTCTCGAACAGCGTCAGACTGGTGAATTGCTTGAAGCGGCCGTCCACGGTGTCGAGACGCTTGAGATCTACTTTGGGAAGTACCTTCCCCAGTTGGTAATCACACTCCTGACGCCCATTTTCATCTTCACCTATCTGACCATTCTCGACTGGCAGCTTGCTCTCTTGCTTGCAATTTTCTTTATCGCCGCACTGACCGCGCCCCAGTGGCTCAACTCATCGGCAAGGCGCGAGCGCAGACGGCACTGGGCTGCGATAGCCGAACTGAACTCCTACTTCATCGATAGCCTTCAGGGACTGGTCACCCTCAAGGCATTCAATAATGGAAAGCAGCGCGGAGATGAGATCTCCAAGCGGGCAACGGATCTATGCAACGCGATCATGAGAGTTATCGGCATCAATTTTGCATACATCGGTGCCACCAATCTCATCATGACAAGCGGCGCTGCATTAGCTTTGGGCTGGGGTGCGGTGCGTGTGACGCAGGGCACGCTCTCGATTGATGTGCTCTTAATTGTGCTGCTCCTTGGAAATGAGATATACAAGCCGATCCTTGAGTTAAATACGGCATATCACGGAGGACTCGAGGGTGCGACAGCCGCAGGTGGCATATTCAACTTGCTGGATACCGTACCTGATGTCGCTAATGCACCTGACGCCGCATCAACGCCGCCCTCTGCTCCATCCATCAGCTTCGAGGATGTGACCTTTGGATATGATAAGGGCAAGCGGCCTGCTCTTCTAAACCTATCGTTCGAGATCAAACCGGGCGAGAACGTGGCACTTGTAGGCAGGAGCGGTTCTGGAAAGACCACAGTCGTAAACCTGCTTCTTCGGTTCTGGGATCCCCAGCATGGCCGAATCACCCTCGGAGGACGAAGCCTGCGTGACTATGCGCTTGAGACGCTACGTTCACAGATCTCGGTTGTAAGCCAAGATACCTATCTATTCCACGGCACGGTCGCAGATAATCTGCGCATGAGCAGGCCAGACGCGACAAAAGAAGAACTTGAGAAAGCAGCACGTCTGGCAAATGCCCATGAATTCATCAAGGCCCTGCCGAAAGGCTACGATACTATCATAGGAGAGCGTGGAGCACGGCTATCGGGGGGAGAGCGGCAGCGTATTGCCATAGCTCGTGTGCTTCTGAAAGACACACCCATTCTGCTGCTGGATGAGGCTACGAGCAGCGTGGACGCTGAGAACGAAGCGATCATACAGGAAGCGCTCGACAGATTGAAACAGGGACGCACAACACTTGTCGTTGCACATCGGCTCTCGACAGTGATCAACGCCGATCGTATCATCGTGCTTGATTCTGGCGAGATAGTAGAATCTGGCAGACACGATGAACTGATCCGTGCAGGCGGCATCTATGCACAACTTGTCTCTGCCCAGCGTGTGTCCTGAGAGGCGACGATGTCAACAGCAACAATGACCGATAAAAAAACCGAAATGGACCTCGAAAGAACAACGCATACCCTCATACGGTTATTCAGGATGGTACGACCGTGGTGGGGCGAGCTGACACTCACATCACTTGCAGCCATGCTCAACAGTGCGAGCACAATTGCGCTTGCCGCGGTCAGTGCCCTGATCGTCGGGCTTGCGGCGGAAGGGAGCAGTGTTGTTGAGCTGCGGCCCTATCTGATTGCTTTCGCTTTTCTGACAATATTTAAAGCTGTGATGGCATGGGTCGAGCAGTATATCTCCCATCGCATCGCGTACTGCCTCCTGGCGATGATGCGTTCACGCGTTTTTGAAGCAATCGAACCTGCGGCTCCAGCCTACATACTCAAACGGCGCAGCGGCGATATAATCTCCATGGTGATGGCTGATGTAGAGACGGTTGAGCTGTATTTTGCGCATACACTCATGCCGACCCTCGTTGCTCTTATCATGCCTCTGGCAGCATTGATCATACTGGGCTCACTCCACTGGATACTGCCACTTGTTCTGCTGCCATTTCTCTTTCTCGTTATAGGTATACCGATTAAGATGCATCATATCGGAGAAGCCATAGCAAACAGGCTCAGAATGGAACTCGGAGAGACAAATGCACACATGATCGATAGCATCCAGGGTTTGCGTGAGATCGTGGTCTTCGGACGAGGTCCAGCACGCTTAAAAGAGATAGAGGGGAACAGCCTCGCGCTCACAGAGACGCAGAAACGCAACAGTCGCTACCTTGGAAGCCTCAGTGGCCTCACAGAAGGTTGCAGCATGCTCGGCTCACTTACCGTGCTGGTAGTGGGCGTTCTGATGGTGGGCAAAGGACTGTTGCCGTCATACCAGCTGCCTCTGATGCTCCTAATGGCTTCCGCTGCCTTCGGGCCCGTGATAAACATAGCCAAGGTTGCCAAGCAGGTTGCCATGATCATGGCTTCAGCAGATCGCGTCTTTGCGGTTCTCGATGAGCCAGCAATCGTTAAAGAGTATCCGGACACAGAGGCGATCGGTTCGGCCGAGCCGACTGTGACCTTTGAGGATGTGACATTCCGCTATCATCCGGACGAGCCATCAGTGCTACAAAACGTCAGTTTCGACGCTAAGGCAGGAGAAAAACTCGCAATAGTCGGTCCGAGTGGTTCTGGCAAGACCACTCTCATCAATTTATTGCTCAGGTTCTGGGATCCCCAGCATGGCAGGATCTTGATCGGCGGTCATGACATCAGCAAGCTCTCTTTTTCAGACCTGCGCAATCTCATATCTGTTGTCCAGCAGGATGCATACATATTCGATACCACAATTCGCGAGAACATCCGCATAGGCGATCCCCATGCCACAAATGCCGATATCGAGGAGGCTTCCAAACAAGCGTACATACACGATTTCATCGCATCACTGCCTGATGGCTACGAGACGAGGCTCGGTGAACGTGGTGCAAAATTATCAGGCGGAGAGCGCCAGCGCATTTCCATCGCTCGTGCCCTCGTGAAGGATGCGCCGATCCTGATCCTCGATGAAGCAACATCGAATCTGGATTCTGAGAACGAACGAATGATCCGCGACGGCATAGATAATCTGATGAAGGGCCGCACGACGCTTGTCATTGCGCATCGTCTCTCGACAATCGCCAATGCGGACAGGGTTATTGTGCTGGACCACGGGCGGGTGGTTGAATCTGGAACACACGCAGATCTGATGAAAGGAGAGCGCATGTATGCACGGATAATCAGGGTGCAACGTGATGTGATTATGTGATTGAATGGAAGGAGATCGATCTATTCATCTGGCCACTCCCGCCTCGTCGGTCTTCATCGCCCAGATACTATTCCCCTTCTTTTTAAATACCGCCGTAACCTCAGTTGCAGGCATGAGCTGCCCATCATAATGGATGATTTTGGTCACCAGATTAGCTTGACTTTCCCAGATTAACTCTGC
>JAAZON010000503.1 GCA_012797725.1 SAR324 cluster bacterium
GTTCCGGCATGTGCGGCATAGGTAAATAATCCGATCAAGCAATATAGCTTCTTTTTCCCACCCTCTGGCACAGCGATGACGACACTGTGCATCCTTGCACGCCTCTGAACCAGGCTTCTAATACGAAGTCTAGAGAGCCAAATCTGTTGTTTTGCCTGGAGCAGGTTTTGCGCATCTTCTCTTAACTCCTCCATTAGTTGTGGGAGATAAGGAGATTTTGACTTCGAAACGCCATGCAATTCAGTTGGTTTTGACGCGACTTTCGACTCACCCTCCACGGACCAACTTGCAGTCCCTAGCATAAGGAAGGAACCCATCTCCAACCATTCCACAAATGCTGCAAGCTCTAAGTTCTCCTCATTGTCTCCAGTCTTTTTGGGCTCCAAGAGACTCTTCTTGATTCCTTGGCACTGCGCTCGCATTTTATCAAAAGAACTAGTAGCAAGCCGCACATCCTCTAGGACTTCCTTTAAATTCCCCTCAAATGTCTTTGGAACTCCATCTTTATCCTCATCTAAAAGTATATAAGTAACTGCTATCTGTTTGCTACCACAGGGAATAATTGGATGAAAAATAACTTCGACGCTCAAATTAAGAGCACGTATGCATTCAATTGTAGAGCTAATTATGAAAGGGCAATCTTCCGTAAAAGAGAAATAGGCTGCGCGGGAACTGTCGGGGTCTTTTTTTACCGCTATTGAGCTTGACCCTTTTACAAAGTCTTTGAGTGCTAGAAACCCCTCGCGGGCGACTCTAGCAAGTTCCTCCGAAGTGTAAGACGAGAAAAAAGAACTAGGAGCTTTCGCAAATAACCGCTCTGCAAAATACGATTCGGCCACACCCAATTCTGAATCCGGCGTTTTATTAAGAAGAGCTAATAGCTCACTAAGCAAGTTCTCCGCCTCTATAGCGGCAGGCTCATTTTTGTCTTTTTTTGACATAAAAATTACTCCCCGAAGATTAGACTCCCCATAAGCCTTCTACAGCCTTTTTAGGCCGCCCACAAGCAGAATAAGATGCCGTAAATAGCTGTGATTTGGACAGGTTCCAAGAAGCAATTGAAAGCTTTATACTCCCCCTTTTTTTTAGGCTCTACATCTGCAAAGATTATTTGTTAGAATTTAGACTCCACACTGCCAAAAGCACAGATGCCAAAAACACGTGTGAGAGCAAATACAAGTTTATTCATTCACTTATTAGGATTTGGAAGAGGAAAAAGATGAGAATTGGAATATTAACAGGCGGAGGAGACGTTCCTGGTTTGAACCCTTGCATCAAAGCGGTTGTTTATCATGCAAACGATTATAATGTGCAAGTAGTCGGCATTCGCCGAGGTTGGGGTGGGCTACTTAACTTAAACCCAGACGATCCCCAGTCCATAAAAGAGAACACAATAGAATTAGACAGGGCGCTCACTCGTACCGTGGACAGAACTGGTGGAACTTTTCTTCACACATCCAGAACCAATCCACAAAAAGTCAAGAAATCGGAAGTTCCAGAGTTTTTGAGAGATGACGCCTGGAAGAACATGAAAGATGACGAAAAAGGTGATTACACATCACATGTGATGAGAGTGCTTCAATTCTTAAAAATTGATGCTCTAGTCACAATCGGTGGTGATGACACACAAAGCTATGCTCTTCGCATGCACACCGAAGGAGTTCCAGTTGTTGCAATACCAAAGACCATGGACAATGACATATATGGAACTGACTACTGTATTGGTTTTTCAACTGCAGTCACCCGAAGTGTTGACTTTATTACCTCACTTCGAACAGTGGCTGGTTCCCATGAACGTATAGCAGTCGTTGAGCTTTTCGGGCGTAATTCCGGAGAGACGTCCCTAATTTCGGCTTATCTAGCCGGCGTTGATCGTGCCATTATTTCGGAAGTCCCCTTCGATCCAGAGAAGCTTTGCAAATTCCTTCTTGACGACAAGAAGCGAAACCCAAGCCATTATTCAATAATGACAATATCTGAGGGTGCTCAGATGATTGGAGGAGATATTATTGAATCTGGTGAAGAAGACGCTTACGGCCACAAGAAGCTTGGCGGAGTTGGTGCGCTAACGGAACGCACAGTTAAGAAGTTAACTGGCATTCACACAGTCTACCAGCAGGTTGCCTATTTAATGAGAAGCGGTGAGCCTGATGCTTTGGATCGTATGGTTGCTATCAGTTACGCGAACTTAGGCTTAGATCTTCTGCTTAAGAAACAGTTTGGACAACTTGTTGCGCTTCGCGAAGGAAAGTACACCTACGTGCCAATTACGACCATGACAGAGGGACTAAAGAGAGTAGATGTTGAGCAACTTTACGACACGGAGCAGTACAGACCGAAAGTTGCACAAATGCTAAACAAACCGATGTTCCTTTACTAAGGATTGTGGCTGCGCTCTTTGGTCTTAAGGACAATAAAGAGCGCAGGCTTACATTACAGCGTACTAGTTTTATACTTTGAGTTATTTAAATTGAGACCCTAAATTGGATCTCAAAAGGAGAACATTATGATTGTCACTACCAAAGATTTATTTAAGCACGCCTATGGTCAGTATGCCGTTGGCGCATACAACATCAACAATGCCGAACAGACCATGGGCCTTTTTAAAGGCTGCTTGGAAAGCAAAGCTCCTTTCATTATTCAAATCTCAAAAGGTGCAAGATCTTATACTCATAAATCCATGTTGGAATATATGATCCGCGCCGCAAATGAGATTTTTCCTGACGCAATATTTGCAGTCCATCTTGACCATGGTGACGAGCAAACCTGCTATGACTGCATTGAGTCGGGTTTTTATTCTTCAGTCATGATTGATGCAAGCCATGAGCCCTTTGAGAAGAACATTGAAATCACCGCAAGAGTTGTGAAAGCAGCTCATGCTAAGGGCATCAGTGTTGAAGCAGAGTTGGGACAGCTTGGTGGTGTTGAAGAAGACATCAAAGTTGACGAAGGATCTGCAAATTTAACTAAACCTGATGAGGCTGCCGAGTTTATTAAACGAAC
>JAAZON010000504.1 GCA_012797725.1 SAR324 cluster bacterium
AAGCCATCCCAAGTTGGATACTCTAGGATATTACTTGAAGAATTTCATTTAGTTGACTTGAAAAAGTCGCCATTGAATATTCATCTGACACACGATCCAAAGCATTATTTGAAATATAATTCCAAAGTTTCTCGTCCCGATACAGCATCGCACATTTAAAAGCAAAATCTTCTGCATTCGAAGCTACTAAAAAATCAGCTCCTTCCTTCCATCCAAGCTGCTCAGCAAGAAGCGCTGTTACGACACAAGGTACTCCGTGAGAAGCCGCTTCAATAACTTTCAATGGAATACCAGCAGAATATCTGGTTGCTGCAACAAATATCCGACTACTCAGATAAAGTGGGGAAATATCCGGTACAAAACCTGGAAGCCTAATGCGTGCAGACTCCTTTTCCTTGAGCTTCTTTGAGTGAATTAAGCCTGCATGTGTGAAGAAATGGTAATCAGCTCCATACACTTTATCAATCAGCGGAAGAACATTTCCGATAAACCATTTAAAGGCATCTGCATTCGGTGCTTCATCATCAAGAATTGGTCCAACAGAGAGAATTCCCATCCTGTCTGAGAATGATACAAGTGCTTCTGGTGGATTCTCCTCGGCATGTCCAAGAACAAGAATCTTATCACAACCAAAGTTTTTGAAACGAAAAGCTTCATATTTGGAAACCGAAACCACTAAATCGGCATTTCGGATTAGTGAAAGTTCTTTTGAAAGGATCCTCCCTGATTCAGTGTCAGAAAGTTTTATGCCTTTCTGCAACTCAAGTTTCAAAACCTCACGCATAGCGAATACTGCTTCCGCGTCATAGATAACTTTTTTATTGTAAAAGAGCATCGGGTATAAATCTCGAAATCTCGAAATTTCCTCCATATTATGAGGTCGAGAAACCCAGATGACATTATAGTTGCTTTGTTCTTGCAAGAGACAATTCAGAAGATCTCCCCTAGGAATTACCCTACAGAACTTAAGACCAGGGAGTTTTTGTCCAATGGCTTCAGCTTCTTCTTTCTTCTCTTCATTAAGAGCAAAGATACCTATCTCAAAACCTCGACAAGCTAGTTCTTGAATAATCTTTTCTGAGCGTGGACCACCTTGCCCGACTTCTCGGCGTGGAACAAAATCATCTATGAAAAGTATAAATTTCTTTGAAAGGTTTTTAACTTCAGTAGGCTCAGACTTTAGCCCATTTTTACCTTCATTACTTTTGAAATATCCAGGAAATTTATTTAAAAGTTTTTTCTTATTTCGCTCCATAAGACAGGCGGGTACCTGAGAGTCTCCACACCCATGCTCCGGATGAAGCACCTTAACATTAGGTTCATAGATAATGCGAAGGCCCGCCATCTTCGCACGGAGACAATAATCCACATCTTCGTAATAGGCTGGGACAAATAATCTATCGAAGCCACCGAGACTCTCCCATATAGTTCGTGGAGTCATTAAGAAGGCTCCCGAAACAAAGTCGACATCTTTCCTAAGACAATACTCTGCTTTCAATGGATCCTCGCCATTTCCAATGGCAGCACAGGATCCATCCTCAAATAACTTCGAACCTGCTTCTTGAAGTCTCCCGTCTGGGCGGATTAGCTGGGCACCAACACATGCAACATTTGCTATCTCTGAAAAAACCGCCAGGGCTGCCTTCAGCGCACCTGGAAAAAGCGTGCAGTCATTATTTAAAAAAAGCAGATATTTCCCGCTAGCTTTCTTTGCGCCCTCAAGCGATGCCACAATGAAGTGTTGATTCTCTTTTTTTTGAATGACATAAACACCTTCAAGACGACAAAGTAACTCTCTTGTAGAATCACTTGAATTGTTATCAACTATAATCACTTCGAAAGATGTATTCTGTTGGGCCTTGAGGGAGCATAGGCAAGCATAACTTAGCGGAGCTCGATTAAAGGTTGCAATTATTATGCTCACTTCAGGTGTAGTTGCTACTGGAAATTTGATCCTCTCATTTGAATCAAGAAATGCTTTATATAAAAGAGACTGGACATTGAGATAATCTTCTCTTGACTTTATGCTACCGTAAGGTGAGCTTTCTTGTTTTTCTTCAATAACTTGCCTCTCACTCATGTTTTCATATTTGTGAACATTTACTTCCAACTTGGATATTAAGGTTCTTCCGTCTTCAAGTGTCGCGGCTAAGGTTATTTGCATCTTGGAAGTCGGAATTTGATTCATCTCAAACGTGGCGCTAAACCCGCTTTCCAAGGCATGTTTAATGTTTGGGATTTTGGCAGCTACATCAGGTCTGTGCACCAAACGAGCAAAAACGAGATTCTCATCTGAGGAGCCTAGTCGAAGGGAAATGACACGACTATTTGGATGCAACAGCCAACCTTCCACAAAGATCTTAATTTTTCCAGCTGGTGTTATTTTGTACAAACAATTGTCCACATTGCCGGTAAAACGATCATGATTGGAAGATTGAGATATAACCATGCTTTTTCATTAGTTGAGGCTTTAGTTTATTCCGCTGCTGTGCCATTTCGTGAAACAAACAACGTCAATCAGTCTGAGATATATCTTAAGAGATTGGTCTCAGACGTTATCATCTGAAAGTAAGTGTATGTCAGCTATTGGCAAGTCATCAAGCACCGAATAATCCTAGATAAAGCTCTGTAAATGGGGACTTTTAAGGCCCAAAGATGAGAATCTTGTAATTTCATGTGAAGCAATATGTTATGTAAACTTGCTACAACTCCTGCTCGGCGTTCGAAAATTAGAGAGACAAGCTCCTTGGCAACCTCCTGAACTCTCGCGTCTTTTGATATAGCTTTCGAGACACAACCCGGCACCACCCTGCCACTTAAGAGTTCGGCAATTTTCATTCCACAAAGCACCTGACGCAAGCATGCCATTTCAGAAGACTTCTTTAGAACAAGATCCCAATTAAAATCGTCTTTCTGCTCCAACGCACAAACAATATCAAAAACCCAAAGCAAGCGGCACCACAGGTGTTTCATCCCATGCACACACAAGAGCAGAAGCATATCTTCCCTGGAGGGAAATGGTAACTTGTATGGCATTGGCGCAAGAGCATTTCGCTCTGAAAAATCAAGCACTTCTTCTGTTCTGATCTTGGATGCAAATCTATCTTCAACTGGATTGGTATGAATATCGAGCATGAAGTTCTCAGAATTCTTAGTGTAAAGTTCTGAAGTCGTGTCAAAAGACGCGCAAAAAGGCACTCGCTGCCAATTCAATCCAACTAAGATCATTCTAAGACGTGGCAAATCTCTCTGGTCTATCAACAAATCTGCATCTCCAACATGTCTAT
>JAAZON010000505.1 GCA_012797725.1 SAR324 cluster bacterium
TGAAGAATTCTTTCAAATGACTAAATTCTTCTTCGCTAAACATTAGGCTTTTATCACAATATCTTGCTACGGCTTGACGGGTTACATCATCACTTGTAGGACCAAGACCTCCACTAACTATTACAATGGAAGATGAAGATTCGAGAAACTTAAGGGCTTTGATTATGTCTTCTTCCCTATCGTCACAGATTAAAATTTGCTGTATGTGAATTCCACTAACTGCAAGCTCGGCAGCGATAAATCTGGAATTCGTGTCCTGAGCACGACCATCTAAAATTTCTGAACCAACTGCAAGTACTGATACGCTCTTGTCTGACATAAATCTGAAGGTTATACCCTGGCCTTCCGGAGACCAAGTTCACGTTGCGCAAGCACCATATTTTCATGGCGTGCCATCAAAGTGGTTAAGGTTGCCTGAAGGAGCTTTGGTGGGATGGTGTCTTGATTATTAATAATTTGAGGTAACTGCACATTAAGTGGGTTTACATATTTCCCATTTATTGAAAGCCGATAATCTAAATGTGGCCCCGTTGAAAGACCAGTGCTCCCAACAGCACCCACAATCTGACCCCTTTGAACCCGAGCCCCTTGTTTGATTCCCTTAGCAAATTTAGAAAGATGCATAAAAATAGTTTTAACATTTCCTCCATGCTTTATTTCTATCATATTACCTGCTCCACCTGAGTAACCGGCAAAAGAAATAAAGCCATCCGCTATGCTTCGAACGGGTGTACCTGTCGAAGCAGCAAGATCAACTCCAGGATGAGTTGTTGTAACGCCAAGAATTGGGTGCATCCTGGCCTTGGAAAATACGGAGCTAATTCTTGTGAACTTAACTGGATATCGAAGAAAATAATCACCTAAAAGCTTACCTTTTTCATCATAATAACGAGATTTCCCATCTCGACCATTATAACGAACTATAGCAAGCAACTTATCACCTAACTTTAAGGACGCTGCTTGAATTACGACACTTAAGGCCTTTTCTTTGCCACGAATTTTCTTCTCATCATAGACTACCGATAATGTATCACCTGCCTGCAAGTCCTTGGAAAAGTCTATGCGATGTCCAAACAGATCCACCAGCTCGTCAACAACTTCATAAGGAATAGAAGCGTAATTGGCTGTTCTCACAAATGAATCATAAATAGTTGCTGTAACAACTTTTTGCTTTTGCAAAATTTTAGGACTTTTAGAGTAAGCCGTATAACCATTTGTTTCAGTATTTTTAACGACTACCACACTTCCGTCGTCCAGAGTTTTCTTTAGTCTGCAAATATTTCCTTTCTTCTTTAGAGCAACTTCGACTTTCTCTCCTGTTTTCAATGACAACGCTTTTAGTCCAGCTTTTTGAAAGGCAGATTTCACTTCAGAAAAGCGGTCCAGGTTACCAGCGTATTTTTGCCAGATTGTTGAAAGGTTTTCCCCCTTTTTTACGGTATGGTGAACTATGCTTGCTTTAGCCTTTTTCTTGCGTTTTATCTCAGCAGGTCTTGTGAAATTTTGTCGTTCGATAGTGTCAATCTTTGATTCAATTTCTGAGAAGGCTTTTTCTTCAAACCAATTTTCCAAATCAGCATTGAGTGTTTCCCATGGGGCAAAGTGAAGATAAATGACAAGGAAAGTTTGAAGACATAGTGTCCCAATACATAGCTGTATGAAAATGCGGCGTATTTGCATGAGCTTTAATCTATTTTTTTATTTCTCAGGTGCTATTGAATAAAAACCTTTCCTGATAGCTTATGTTCTTTGGACTCCTTAAAATCTATTAGTGCCCTTTTTTCTTGTAGAGCAAAGAAGAATTAAACATGCTGCATGAGCAATATCTAAACATAATGGGCTTTTCAAAGCTCAATCAATCGCTTAAATGAATTTTTTGCGCTGCCAGGCTCTATATTGTCAAAAATCTTAGCTTGAGCTCTTAATAGAGAAGTTGTGGATTTTATATTGATAAACTATGTTTTAGAAATGGGCAAGGCTTTGCTTGGGTTGGATATAGGAGATCATTCTGTCGGCATTGCTATAGTCAATGCTGGGACTTCCATTGCTCTACCCATTGGCACATTTGAACGAAAGGCCTACAAAGCGGAAAAGAAGATCTTGGATTTACTGAAGGAAAAGAAAATCGAGATCTTGGTAGTCGGCCTTCCCATAGGAGAAAAAGGAGAAGAGGGTTTGCAATGCGAGAAAGTGCGAGCCTTCTGCAAGCGTATAGAGAAGCGCTCCTCTGTGAAAGTAGTATTCTATGATGAATATGGAAGCTCTGACGATGCTTCCCTAAAACTTCGCCATATGCGTGGAGGCAGGAGAGTTAAAAAATCAAGCGGTGCAATAGATGCCCTCTCTGCATCAATTATACTTCAGGGCTACTTAGATAGTCAGGATTTAGGCTAAGATTAGGATCTCTGGAAACATGAGCCATTTAGCTATTAGGAAATTAAATTTGCCTTGAACGGGCACAGAAGTGTTTGCTCATTATTTAGTGATAGAAGACTATGAAGAACTTAACACTTGGTTTAAGAATCACATTAGTTACAGGAATTCCTTTATTGATCGGACTTTCTGTATTTCTCTTTTTAAAAAGCTACTTTCTTAATCCAACGGAAGCTGGCAACAAACAAAAAATTTCATTCATGGTAGCCCCCGGAACTGCTTTTTCGAAAATATCAGAGCAGTTAGTCGAACAAAATTTTGTCAAGCATGCTCTTATTCCTCGTATAATAGCAGGGCTGAAGGGTATAGATACTCGCACCATTAAAGCAGGTGAATATGAATTGAGCCGTGGAATGACCCCTCCCGCCATCATTGCTAAATTAGCATCTGGTGACATAGTCAAAAGAAAAGTGACAATCACAGAAGGAATGACAATAAGAGACGTTGGCCGTTTGGTGGCTGCTGCGGGATTGGCAAATGAGATTGATTTTTGGAAGACTCTACACGATCCACTTTTACTGAAAAGATGGGGAGTTGAGGGCGATAGCTTTGAGGGTTACCTCTTTCCGAATACATATTTCTTTTCTTTACCGATCAAGCCCGAAGAAATAATTTATACAATGATGAAAGAAGGTGAGAAGATTTGGCCTGATGAATACACCAATCAAGCTAACCTCTTAAATATGACCAGACATGAGGTTTTGACTCTTGCATCAATAATTGAAAAGGAATCTGGAGACGTTTCAGAGCAACCTATGATTTCATCCGTATTTCACAACAGGCTTAATAAAGGAATGAAGCTTCAGGCAGACCCAACGGTAATTTATGGGGTTGGAGAATTTAACGGGAACTTGACAAAAGCTGATTTAGAAACCCCCACTCCTTATAATACTTATACTAATTTTGGACTGCCTCCAGGCCCTATTGGAAATCCTGGCAAAAATGCTATACATGCGGCTCTGTATCCAGCAAAAAGTGATTATCTTTATTTTGTCGCAAATGCTACCGGAAAACATACCTTTTCAAATCAACTGCCAGAGCATAACAAGGCCGTATCAGAGCTTATAGAAAGTGGCAATGGACAGCCGGAAAAAGAAGCTAAGGCCAAGATGGGATCACCAGCCTCTCCATTAGCTAATAATACTGTTAGCTTAAGATCAACGCCTAAGGCTCCATTAATTAGTTCAAAAGAAAAGCCTTAAGCGCTAGGAACTGATTGTCTGGGTTACTATGCTACGAGCCTCATCGATTACCTGACTAAGGTGTTCTTCTCCTTTGAAGCTCTCAGCATAGATTTTATAGATATTTTCCGTTCCAGATGGACGAGCAGCAAACCAGGCATTTTTTGTAATGACTTTTAACCCTCCAATCGCTTCATTGTTCCCTGGAGCTTTAGTAAGTTTTGATAAAATCTGCTCGCCGGCAAGTTCAGTTGCCTTTATGGCTTCAGGCTTCATTTTTTTAAACGCTTCCTTTTCTTCTGGGGTCGCACTTTGATCTAAGCGCTTGTAATATGACCTTCCAAAGAGCTCTTCGATTTCAGCAAAGTGTTCGCCGGGATCTCGATTGGTTTTTGCTGTAATTTCTGCTGCAAGTAGATCCATTATGAGACCATCTTTGTCCGTGCTCCAGGCTGTTCCATCTTGCTTCAGAAAGCTTGCACCTGCGCTCTCTTCTCCTCCAAAACCAAGAGTACCTCTCAGAAGACCTTCCACAAACCATTTAAACCCAACGGGAACTTCGTAGACCACGACTCCAAGGGACGTTGCAACTTTGTCGATAATACCACTACTCACTAGAGTCTTCCCCACTTGCACAAAGCGTGACCATTTAGGGCGATTTGAAAACAGATAACGAATCGCAACTGCAAGATAGTGGTTAGGATTCATAAGTCCAGCCGAACGTGTTACGATCCCATGACGATCAGAATCTGGATCATTTGCAAAGGCAATATCGTAAGAATCTTTCAATCCAATTAATTTCATCATTGCGTCTCTACTCGAACAATCCATTCGAATCTTTCCGTCATGATCTACTGTCATGAATGAAAATTGTGGATCCACTTGAGGATTCACCACATCCACGTTGACACCCCAAGTCTCGGATATTGGGCCCCAATAATGAACAGAAGCGCCTCCCATAGGATCGACACCGAGCTTCAATCCGGCTCCTTTTATGCATTCCATATCCACCACACTTTCAAGGGCTTCCACATAAGGTTGAACGAAATCATAGAGCTTCGTGCTTGAACTTTTTATGGCGGATTCAAATGGAATTCTTTTTACAGCTTTGCCAGATTCTCTTATGATTTCATTAGCCCTATCTTGAATCCAATTTGTTATTGAAGTATCGGCTGGGCCACCACTTGGAGGATTATACTTAAAACCACCATCTTCCGGTGGATTGTGTGAGGGGGTGATTACTATACCATCTGCAAGACCTTCTTTTCGCCCTTTGTTATAGGAAAGGATTGAGTATGAAATAACCGGCGTAGGAGTAAAACCATTATCCTTTTGCATGAATACATTTACATTGTTTCCAGCAAGCACCTCAAGTGCGCTTCGCTCCGCGGGCTCTGATAAAGCATGCGTATCTTTACCCATATACAAGGGGCCGTCTATTCCTTCCTTTTTCCTGTAATCACATATTGCCTGCGTAATTGCCAAAATATGAGCCTCTGTGAAGCTTCCAGATGAAGATGAGCCTCTATGACCACTAGTTCCAAAACTCACTAATTGTTGTGGGTCAGACACATCAGGCTGCTTTTCGTAATAATCATTTTCTAGCTTTACGACATCAACCAATATTTCTTTTGGGGCTTCCTTTCCGGCAAGTGGGCTTCTCATTTCTCTTCTCTCTTTATAGTATAGATCTTTATCAGCTTTATACCTTAGCTGCTTTGTATAGACAAACAACATTACTTGCCTTTTTAATAAATTATGACTTTGACCCCATCCATTTCAAAGTTTACACTATTCCCGTGAATACACATGAAGCAATTAAATTCATTCGCAAGAGATTGCAGATCCGACATTTACAAAAGTGTCTTTTAATAGTTGTTGTTGCTTTTTTGTATATCACCTCCTTCACTATTTTACTGGCTTTCTTCTCGCATACTTTAGGCCTAAGCTTCTTCTTGATTGCTTTTTGTTCCGGCCTTTTCTTAGCCTTCAAAAAAGGGTTTTTTAAACGATTTACGGAACTTGACGCTGCCCATTATTTAGATGAACACCTTGGCAGTAAAAATCGATTTACAAGTTTTCTCGAGTTAAGAGACTTAAATCTTGATTCTATAAAGTCGGATTTTCTTGCTTTACAGCTTGAAAGATTGCTGGCCAATCCCTCTAGCGAAACACTTCCAAAACTTGAACTCCACAGATCTTTTTTTAAATTGCGTTGGGGGCTCCTCATTCCTTGGCTTGGCGTTGCCTCGCTCTTCTTTTATGAAAGCCTTAAGCCACCATACAATCCTGAGCAGGTTGCCCTTCTTGAAGAAGTTTTAAAAAAGCATGATGAGCTCCCACCTGAGCTCAAGAAAAGCCTTCAGGAGCTTAAAAACGCTCTTGAAGAGCATCCTCTCCTTGATGACCCAGTAAGCGAGGCGTTAGCTGAAACGGAAGAAATTCTCCAGGATTTTTCTGATGAGAAAATGCTTGGCGAGTCTACTCGGAATGATAAGATTCTAGATGAAACTCCCCAAGCTACTTCACCTCAAAAGCAGGAAGCCATTGAATCCCCAAGTCCTACCCCAGAATTAGGGCTCGATGAAAATAAAGAAAATAAGAGAAGCGAGCCTAAAGAGGAGGAGAAAAAGCAGCAGCAAACAAGTGATGAACAAAAACAGCAGAAACAAGAGCAAGGCCAAAAACGAGAAGGGCAGGGGAAAGACCCCAAACAACAAAGCCAGGATGAGAAATCCGAAAGCGCTCAAGGAGATGGACAAGGGCAGGGCAAGGCCTCAGGCCAAGGACAAGCAGAGCAACAATCTGGGCAGGGAACTGGTTCTAATGACTCACAAAACAAAAAAAACAATTCCCAGTCTGAGGGCAGCGCGGACAAGAACCAAGAGCAGAGTCAATCCGAGAATAAAGACAACAAACAAAAAGAGAAGCAAGGCGAAGGCCAGGCTCAAGGACAAGAAAATAAAGAGGGGGTAAAAGACGGTAGCTCTCAAAAAGAAAAGGATGAGTCCAGTCAAAGATCAGACAAGTCACAAGGCAACAAGGAAAGCTCAGGCCTTAATGATGCAAAAAAAGCTCTTGATGAACTGAAAAAACAAATTGAAAAGGAAAAAGAAAATAACAATAAAGAAGGGAAAGAAACCGGCTCTGATTCAAAGAACGGAAAAGAGTCTTCTAAACAAAATAAGAAACAGGGGCAAGCTAACAAAGATGAAAAAAAGCAGCCTTCATCTGATTCTCAAAAAAATGAGGAAAAGGGCACGGAAAAATCTGAAGAAGAGAAACAATCTGAAAACCAATCCTATGGCAAGCAAGGAGGAAAAAGCGCTATGCCAGTTCCGGGAGAAAAGGGACAGACACCTGACTTTAGTATGGCGCTTGGCACCAAGGAGCAAGAAAGAAGTCGGGGTCAAGAGTTGAACATCCCGCCTGGCGATGACAAATTTGATAGCCGCTTTAGCTCAAAAAAAGGAGAATCTGTTCAAAACAAAAAGGGCGCACTTCCAAAGACGAATTTGGCCGATGTAGAGCTTGCTAAGCCAGAAACTCGAAAAGGGGCTGAAGAGCAGTACATTCCTCCTGAATATGAAGGAATATTAGGCTCCAGATAGGAGTCTATTAGTTGTCTCCAAAATTCGTAATTGCTCAAAAAGTCAGGGTGAAGCAAGGTGCAATTGAGATTTGGCAACCAAGATAAATCGCCTCCGTTTCGGTCCCCCAGTGAGACCGCATGACAAATCTTGAACGCATTTTTTGAGCCTTTGAAGAAAACGAGAATTCGCTAAAAGAGAAGCCTTTAGCCCAGGCCTTTGCGGCCACGGCGTTCCTCCTTCGTCCCTTTCTTCAATTTCACCTAGGTAATAAAGAATGGAAAGAGTAGCACTTGTTTGCGAGTCTTTAAGAAAGCCAAGCTTCGAGAGAAGTTCTTCATTTGAGAGATTTGAAATGCTTTCAGCGCTCCGCAGCTCTACGCTCCTCATTTTTGTTACTGTCTATTGATAGCGGGTTTCTTCATTTCTTGATGAAACGAATTTCACCATTCCAAGCTTCTGGCACGCCTTCAATTTTCATTCTAGTAATTTCAGAAAGATATAAATTACTTGCTTTCGCAAGAAGCTCCGATTCGTTCAATATTTCTCTAAATATTTGTGTGGCTTTAAACCAATCTTTCAACATATAAGCCTCTAATCCTTTAAGCCACAAAGTTTGGAGTTCTTCGCAGATTTTTTCTTCCAGGAGAGTATAGATTTTTACAGCTTCAACTCTACCCGCAACTGTTATCTTACCTAAAAATAGGGGATTAAGTTGGTCAGATAAATCGTTAACAACATTTTCCGAGATCAAGATAGAAGTGCCAAAATATTTATTGATTCCTTCAAGTCTTGATGCAAGATTTACTGAATCTCCAATAGCGGTATAAGTGAAGCGCTTGGTTGAGCCCAAATTTCCAACTAGCATGCTTCCAGTGTGAATTCCAATTCGAGTTTGAAGAGGCGGGAATTCTCCTGCCTCAATAAATTCTTTAATGACGAGTTGCATCTGAATTGCGCATCTACTGGCTCGCTCGGCATGATCTGGTCTTTTAATGGGGGCTCCCCAAATTACATAAACCGCATCCCCCATAAATTCAATCAGAGTTCCCTCATATTCAAAAATCACATCTATTATTTTAGTAAAATACGCATTGAGCATTGCCGAGACTTCCGATGGCTTCATCTTCTCCGAAACCTTTGTAAAACCAGCAATATCTGTAAAAAGAGCAGTGCCAATTAATTCCTCACCGCCTGGTTTCAGGGCTTGGGGATTAGAACGCATTTGCCTTGCCATTTCAGGAGGAAGGTAAAGGCGAAAAGCCCGCTCGACTTCTTGTTGAGCATGAAAAGTTTCGATGTAATAGCGTAAGGTGCTCATGGTATAGACGGCTGGGAGCACCATAAAAAAGAGGAGAGAGCCCGGCATAAAAATATGCGAGAGAAAAGCCGCATAGGCTATTAGCATCCAGGCTATTACGCTTATAAATAAAATCAGAAATCCCCATTGCGGGCGAAATCTGATCATTAAAAGGGAAAGACCTAAGGTCAAAAAGCCAAGCCAGACAAGTTCCGCAAAGATCGGCATTCTCTGTACCCATTTCCTTTGAAGAAGATTGGCTGCTGCAGTCGCCTGAATTTCCACACCAAACATTTGTTCACCACGGAAGGGAGTTTCAAAACTGTCTTTCTGCGCTGGCCCAAGGGCGGTTCGAAGGTAGAGTCCAACGAACACAATTTTGTCTTTAAACCTCTCGGGCGGGATACGATCTGAATCTAAAATTACCGTATGGTAAGGGTAACTAATGATTCCTTCCCCTGGAGGACCATAGTACCAAATAAGATCTCTATCAGACGGAAGCCCTTTTTGTTCTGAATTAACTCCCACCGCCGCTTGATAAAGTTGTGGAAAGTTTTTTGTCAAATTGCTTCTTGGCAACAAAAAACGGCGCACGACACCATCATCCAACGGCATTTTCGTAAGACCGACACTTTCGGCACTAATCGCAAAGTCCGAATAGGGCTCTAATAACCGTTCTAACGAATAGTGGCTTGCTCCTTGCCCATGTTTTGTAAAACCAGTGTCTGCCCCTATGACTGTAGGCATAGATCCGATGGCTTGACTAAGGTCTTTGTCTGCATCAGGAGAGGGTCCCTCTCCA
>JAAZON010000506.1 GCA_012797725.1 SAR324 cluster bacterium
AATCGATGATAACATATATAATCTGTATTATATGTTCCCATAATTCGAATAAGCTAAAAACACGAGTTATTTGGTGCACTTCGTACGGGAAAGGGGAAATACAATGAAACGACCGGGATGTATATTCCTTGCGGTGTTGTTGACGGTAACCCCATCTACGCTGTATGCCGCGCCTTGGGCGTTGACGATCGGGTCCAGTTTGACCTTGAACCAGAGTGCATACAGTGATAACTGGGCCGGGAAGGAAAGAGGCAATCTGACCTGGACGTTCATGTCAAACTCGACAGCGAAAAAGGTTTTCTCACCGTTAATTACCAACACCAACACACTCAAACTGTATTTCGGCCAGACAACAACACAGGACAAGGATACAAATAACTGGAGTTCACCGGAAAAATCTACCGACCTGATTGATTTCGAGTCGGTTTTTCGATTCACGTATGGAAAGTTTGTTGATCCGTTCGCTTCCGCAAGAGTTGAATCGTTCTTCACCGACTTGCGCGATCCCAATGACACCTTCTACGCCAATCCGGTTACATTCACCGAAAGTTTTGGTGTGGCGAGGGCTTTTATCAAGGAGGAACACAAAGAGTGGGTTTCCCGTATCGGATTTGGTATACGAGAGCATGTAGACCGTAATGTTATCGATCCGGTAACGTTTGACCGGAGTACGAAAACCAGCACTGATGGAGGTATCGAGTTCGTAAATGATTATAAATCCCCGCTGGCGGGAAACAGGCTGACTGTTTCGAGTAAACTGATTATTTTCCAGGCGCTGGCGAATTCCAAGGCGGACGATCTCAAAGGCAAGCCCGGAGAGGATTATTGGAAGGCTCCCGATGTGAACTGGGAAAATATATTTACCGCCAATATTACAAAATACCTCATTGTAAGCTTCTATACGCAGCTTCTGTATGACAAACAGATCAGCCGCGGAGGCCGGTTCAAGCAGACATTGGGGCTTGGGGTTGCCTATAATATTGTCAAGGATGAGGAACGTCAGAGAGTCACGGAAAAGGCCAAAGAAGTGGCAGAAGAAAGACTTTTGGATTTGCTCATTCCAGGTTCAGCTCTCGAAGATCAGAGTGAAGTCTCGCTAAATCGTGATTCTAATTATATAGTGTCTGATGTTTTGTATCAGGATCGGGAAGGAGTTGGCCATGAAATACCGAAGGAGGATGAGAAGGAGCAAGCCTCATTAAAGAGTACTCGTGAGAAGTTTAGAAAGCTTCTACGAGAGGGAAAACTGGAAAAGAGAATCGTTGACATTGAAATGGTCAAACCTATGCATGCTCATATGCAGATTCTAGGGCCCCAAGGCTTTGGGGAGATTGAAGGCCAGATAAAAGAGATGTTTCAGAACATGCTTCCTAAACAAAAAGAACTTAGGAAAATGACAGTCGAAGATGCTCGCAAAGTGCTCATCCAGGAGGCTCAAGAGGGACTTATTGAGTTTGAGCAGGTAAGTCAACTTGCCATTAGAAGGGCCGAACAAACAGGAGTAGTTTTTCTCGACGAAGTGGACAAAATCTGTGGTTCTGAAGCACCAGGGCGAGGGCCTGACGTCTCACGTGAGGGGGTTCAAAGGGATTTGCTCCCCGTTGTGGAAGGCTCCACGGTAAGCACTAAATATGGGCCAGTGCGTACAGACCATATTTTATTTATTGCCTCTGGAGCGTTTCATCATTCAAAGCCATCAGATCTGATGCCAGAATTCCAAGGACGTTTCCCCATAAGGGTTGAATTGAAGAGCTTGACGCCCGCTGATTTCGAGCGAATTTTAACAGAACCAAAAAATGCATTAGTGAAGCAGTATCAGGAATTATTGAAGACTGAAGGTGTGGAAGTGATCTTCAAGGATGACGCTATCGCGGAAATTGCGCGCCTGACTGCAGAGGTAAATTCTAGAACCGAAAACATAGGGGCTCGAAGGCTTCATACTCTTTTGGAGAAGCTGTTGGAAGAAATATCTTATAGTGCGCATATGAGAAAGGGTGAAAGAGTTGAAATTGATAAACAATATGTAGAAACACGTCTTGCTAATATTGTGGAAGACGTTGATCTTTCCAGGTTTATTTTGTAAGTGCGGCTTCCTACAAATGTGTTTTGATTAGAAGATTTTTTGAAAATAACTCTAGGATTCAGTCTTACTTCTGAATGATAGGAAGGCGGAGAGCATGTTTCCTAAAATGACAAGTTATATAATTTTCTTGACTTGTACTTTTGGCATAATTGCTATTTATGCTGGCTTGATAGCATTTGAGTTCTCAGGGAATGGATTGACTGCCTATCAAGAACTCCTTGTGTTTGCGATTTTTCCCTTAATCGCACTGGCTTCTCATCAATATGGTTATTGGTCGGGTGGTGTTAGCAGGCGTTTCCTTCGTAAAGTTATTGATGCAGTTCCAAGCATGTTATTTGTGAAAGACAGACAAGGCCGTTTTAAATTAGCGAATCAAGCATTGGCGGATGTGTATGGAACAACGGTTACTGATATAATTGGTAAAAAAGACAAGGATTTCAACCAAGATATAGAGGAGTTAGATCATTTTTCCAGCGACGATCTTCATGTTATAGAAAACCTAGAAGATAAATTCATTCCTGAAGAGGAGGTAACAGATTGGAAGGGGGTGACAAGGTGGTATCAGACTGTGAAGAGGCCTCTTCAATTTGTGCCAGGTGGTGATGTTCATGTTCTCGGAGTTGCTACTGACATTAATGAGACTAAACGTTTGCAAACAGAATTACTCCAAGCTCAAAAAATGGAGGCAATAGGGCAACTGGCAGGTGGAATAGCCCATGATTTTAATAATCTGCTTACAGCTATTTTAGGACACACGCAGTTGTTGAAAATACTAGCACAGGGGCAGGAAGAGATTTTGCGTAGTGTAAATCTTGTAGAGATTGCGGCAAATCAAGCCGCCCAGCTTACGGCGAAATTGCTTGCATTTGCTCGAAAGGGAAAACATCAAAATAAAGCGGTGAACTTGCATGAAATAATCGAAGAATGCAAGTTGTTTTTGGAACGTGCAATGAAAGGGCACTCAAAATTGCACCATGATTTACAGGCAGAAACTGCTATGGTGATGGGCGATCCTATACAGCTACAGCAAGTGATTATGAATCTTGTGCTAAATGCAAAGGATGCGGTGGAGTTGAAGTGGGAAAGCGATGCAGGGGAAAAAGGTGAAATAATAGTTAAAACCAGATCTAAGTCTCGTGAGGAATGCCTGGATTTTGAAGATTTACCTAAATCTGGTGAGCGTTTTATTGAGTTGAGTGTAATTGATAATGGTTGTGGAGCACCTCAAGATCTTACCACAAAAATATTTGAACCGTTCTTTACGACAAAAGAACCAGGAAAAGGAACTGGCATGGGCCTGCCCATGGTATTTGGAATTGTAAAATCTCATGGTGGCGGTATTGCATTTCGAAGTGAAGAAGGGCAAGGGTCTGTTATGACGATCTTGCTGCCCAAGTTAAATGAATAGTAGCAAATAATTCAATCTTAGTTTGATGGCTAATATGCTCAATCCAAGTCGAAATCTTCGAAAAGTTGCTGCATCTTTATTCGCAGACCTAGAGCAACAAGAAATCTTTGTTCGGAATTTATCTAGGCCTGGAAGAGAAGAAGTGGCCCTGCTTTGGCTAAGAGAAAGGGTTGAAGATCCATTTAATTCTAAACCACCCTTTTCATGGCAACCCCCATTTGTTACCCGAGTTGATAGAAATGAACAGCCAGGGAAGCATCTATTGCATGCAGAAGGGGCCTTCTATTGTCTTGATATGGCATCTGTGTTTATGGCAATGCCATTTCTGAATATAGAGAGAAATCTGCAGTGTGTTGTAGATGTTTGCGCATCTCCAGGGGGCAAATCTCTTCTTGCATGGAAATTTTTGCAGCCAGAATTACTAATCGCGAATGAAAATATTGGCAAGAGAACCGCAGCGTTAATATCGAATATAAAACGCTGCCAGATTGATTCATGTGTTGTCACTAATAACGATTCAAAAATCCTAGGCGAGGCGCTCGAAACCTGTGCTGATCTTGTGATTGTCGATGCACCGTGTTCAGGCCAATCACTTATGGCAAAAGGGGAAAAAACTGCAAGTTGTTTTCATCCGGTTACAATAAATAAATGTGCAATGCGTCAAAGGAGAATTATAGCGAATTCGGCACAGATGGTTGCACCCGGCGGGTTCCTTGTTTACATGACTTGTACATTTTCACGGGAAGAGAATGAGGACATATTGGAATGGTTTTTGAAGAAACATTCGGACTTCCAAGCCTGTGAAGTGTTATCACTTGCGGGGTTTGAGTCTGATTTAGCCGACTTTCCATGCTACCGTCTTTGGCCTCAAAGACTAGAAGGAGCTGGTGGCTTTACAAGCTTGTTGCAGCGTTCAGTTGGCTTTGAGAGAGGAGAGTCTAATCTCAGTGCCTTAAGAATCTGTTTGGATAGAAGATAGTCAATTCGCAAAAAGATTCCCTGCTTCAATGGGTGCTTTGTATCAAAAGATGCTAAAATCTATAATAGATCTGTTGGATATATATAACCTGTGACGTAAGAAGCTGTACTTTTGTTGAAGAAACACTTTGTTTTATAAGTGGAGCAGACTATTTTGCCCTTTTTTGCGCAGTGATTCTACAGGGAGTGATATTTCAAGAAGAAGCTTTGGATGAATATATTATCTACAGCACAGCTATTTCGAGCCAATGGAGTAGATCTTCTCACATTTCAAGATCGTGCCTTGCGATGAGCCTTTCATTTCTATTTTTACAAATAGTGGTCCAGAGCCTTATTCTCTTATTCGATGTTTACTTTATGTAATAAATAAATGATACGGAACTAATTATGCGACATAGGTGAAAGATAGGCCCTATCGATACTTTGGATTTGGCGCATGGTTGTTTTTAGGCTCATTGATACCAAGAGAGCCCAGACCTTATCCCGCTCAAAATCTTAGACTGGTCGACTGAGATTGAGATAAATAAAATATGTGGTTGAATATTAAGGGCATAACAGATGGAAGAACGATGCGTATCCAGCTTCTACGCTAATTAAGCTCAACAACGCATTAATGCAGAGAGTAGGGGAGCATCTCTAAGAGCGGTGGCAAAAGAAGATGGCCTGACTTGGATTGGTATATTGTTGGGAGAGAGACTCCTTCCCTCGCAATGGCTTTTAAGTTAATTAATGGGTCGATTCCCTCGATATGGATCTGCCCAGAGCTCGAAACGATTGTGACATCAATGTTAAGTCCGGGTTTAGAAGCCAGATTTTTTATATGCAAGTCTCCACCAGCAATTATGAGGGCATTTTCTGTCAAGAACAGAGTTGAATTGACATCGATAAAACCGGTTACTGCCAAGGTAGAGTGTAACTCTTTTTCATTTGTGGCCAAGAGTCTTAAAGGAGCTGCTGTGTAAAGATTTGAATGTATAATAATCATACTGCTGGGTCTGAGATTGGTGGCAAGGCAAGTCTCACTTGATACTAACGATTTCTTATGTAGAGTCATGCCGGATGGGCTCTGCCCATTCCAATCGAAGGGGATGCTGGGACATGATGATTTGCGAGAGAATATCTTATTGAAGTCAAACCCAGCTAGCATTGAAATATCACTCTTGCCTAAATCTATAATATCTCGGGAAAGAAGTGAGAAATTTGCTGGGAAATAAGCAGCACAGAAAGAACGATGTATTTCAAAAAAGCCTTGATTGGATAGTGTTTCTTCGCAGCTAAGCTTTCTTTCTATTGGATGTTTTGCTGCCGCAAGGCTTTTAAAAGCTTGTTCAATTGTGTTTTCTCTTATGGCAAAGGAGTGGAGTTCTCCTGCTGTATTTTTCAAACTATTTTGAATAATGCGAAAGGTAATTGTGGCACTTAATCCAAGTAAACTTGAGAGTATCAAAACTAGAATCAATATAGTTCCCTTGTATCTTTGCATGCCTCAATTCATGATTAGATTGAAATATGAAAAACGAGCCAGATGGCCGGCTGATGCATAAGAAAAGACTTGCTCTTTTGGTAGAAGCGCATTTAACGAAAATAGTGGAAGATTGTGGCCAGGGTTCATGGAGAAACTGAAATGTAGCTCGGGAATGGGGCCAAAAAGTGGCTGATTTTCGATGTTTTGAGAGCCAAGGTGTCCTAAGTAGCGAAGCTCAAGCTTATTAGAGAGATACAATGTGTACTCTCTCTCAATTGGAATCAGGAGTCTAACTCCTAGAGCTGCCAAGTTATCCTGAACATTAATCAGCATGTTCTTTTGTTGTTTTAGTTCAAGAATGAAGCAAGACCTTTTCCCTCTGGCGCTTTTGATGCTTCCGGATAGATACATCGGGCCATCTGCATTTATTCCAATGAAAGCTTCTTCCTCCTTAGAGGGGGTAGGGTTTTTGAAGGCAGAGCATGCATAATATTCGAAGCCGCTACCTCGTTGTTTTACTTCTAGAATGTTCAATAACTCCATGCTTTTTAATGTAAAGCTGCTAATAGCATCTGAGCTAAAAATAGGACCATTAATTGTGCTACTTGTGCTGATTGGATTTAACTCCCCATTCGCGTATCGAATTTGATTTCCCTGGTGGATACAAGGCATGATATTTAGAGGATGAGAATCAGTATCCTTAGCGATACCATCAAGAATCTCGCGAAGCTTTATTTCCGTTTGAAGAATTTGGCTACGGCGTGAGATTTCCATTTGCAGGGTAATTAGATGATGAGCATCGGCTACCATAAGACTAGCGAGAAGGGCAGACAACGCTGTCCCTAGGATAAAAGAAATGAGCATATACCCTTTCATATCCTTGTCCTCATTCAAGGAGAACATTGAGCTTTGTTATTTTTCCCTTCACATCATGTGAGCAATTTAATAACCTTAGTCCTGCCACTTTAGACTCAAGGCAGGACGAGGACAGGGGATCTTTGAGAAAAGCAGCGCTCTCCTGTGTTGTGGTGTTGAACACTGTAAAGTTTCTTGAGAAGTGTTTAATCTGCAGCCACATCAATTTTGCTAAAGATGTGCTTACAAGAATCGCAAGAAGAAAAGAAAGCAGGACTTCTATTGTAGAAAATCCACAAGAATTCTTCATAGGCATTGACTCCTGACACGGCCTCGCAGAGATACTACAATGAGGCAGGTTTTTTTCCCGTCGCTCAAACGCAAAGTTCCAGGGCTGCTCACCCCATTTCTCAAGAATATCAGGGCTTTTGAACTGCCCTCACTGAATTTTAAAGGCTTTGGAAGACTGCCTTGAAGAAAGCAGATTTTATCTCTATAGCCTGCGTATCCTGTCTCGTTTATATCAAGATGGATGTCTTTCTCCTTTTGGCGTGCTTCAAGAGATAAACTGTCTAGGATTACAACCATATGCTTTGCTTCGGCTTTTAGCCTCTGAGACTGGATATTAGCCTTCAAAGAGAGAGTCCCCGCTCCAAGAAATATCGCCACCAGACAAAGCACGATGCACATCTCAAGCAGAGTGTATGCTCTAGAAAAAATGCTCATGCCCTGTATTCGCAAAATTCTTAAAAAAGTTGCAAATGGAAATATTTATTTTGTGACTTTTGTCAGATAACTTCTTAAAGTTCACTTCCGGAATTATTTTTATTGCCTCCGATTTAACTTTTACAAGTGCGGATCCAACTGCATTTCGTGAGTTAAAACTCCTGCCATTATTATATTGTTGGACTTGAATTTTTTTGGCACACCTCTTGAGAGGAATTAGGTTTTTTGAGCATGACCCTTATGATTTGGGGCTATTTTAGGGCAATATTGCGCGAATCCAATACATCACATAACCTATGACTATTCCTGTATTTTTATGAGTTCAGTATGAATCGACCATTGAATGATTTTTTCTCTTTTTCTGCTGCTTTGATAATAAACACTATTATTGCGGCAAACGCGCTTGCCATTGATCAGACCCCAGTGTCATCTCAAGCTGTTTCTTTATTCCAGGAAGACAAGGATGGGATAATCAAAGATGGAGAATACGAGGTCATGAATGAAAATGGTTCTTTAACCAGGCGCCCTTGTCCCTATACTTGTGAGAATCGAGGGATTCCCCGTGAAAAATGTCATGAATGGAAATCTGCCTCCGGTGATCTTTGTTACGTGCATGACACAAGACTTCCGCAAGCTGCAGTTCCCCTGCGGAAGAAAGAATCTAAATAATTGATTAAACTACTGAGCGCACAGAGGGCACAAAGCTTAGAGTGGAAAGTGCTTTCATGTCTTGTCCCATCAAGAGATCTGGGCTTTCGAAGAATTTTGGCTTGTATTAGCCCTTGCGATCTCTGTATAAACCTGCCTAAGTAGGGCTTGCATGTCAGCTTTTGTGAAGAAAGGCCAGATTGCTGGAGAGAAGTTAATGTTGGAATTAGGACTTAAGCGCTGTAATTCCATTAGAGTATCATGTATTGCCCTGGTTAAAACTTTTATTGCTGCAGCATCTTCTTCAATTTTTGCCTCTTCTTTTAACTGTGTTTTCTTTGCCTCTTGGCGTCCTTCTGATAACGACTTTATTTCCTCTTTGAAGGTGTCTTTTTGAGGCTTTGAAGAGGTTTCCGCTTGATAGGCTCTTGAACCATTGGAGAGGAAATCTTGGTTATTTTGTTTATGCTTGCCCTCTTCAGAACTTTTGCTTCCGAACTCTTTTATCGGGAGAAGTAAATTAACTTGCGGTTGAAGTTGCTTCTTGGAGCCTGATAAAGCTGCTGCTGCCAACAGCCCGATGTGACCTACAACCATTTTAAGGAAGAGATATTTTGCTCTCATTGTTATCATAAAAAACTTGGCGTTGTTCGTGACGAAACTTACAATGCCAGATTTTCCTTTCCCTCCTTGTTGTTCAAGTTCTTTAAGAGAATCACCAAGCCTTTTGAAGTCTTGGTGAATACGCAGTTCAGCTTGTTTCACTGCTTCTTCATGGGTAAGACCTTCCTCCTTTTCTAGTCTACGTTGTATATGTTTGGTCATTCTTTCCCTGAGTTTGGTGCCAGGGAGCATCATTTGATGAAAGAGTTTGGATGCCTCTATTAGCTCTTCAGGCTTCATCTCCAAGATGCTTTGGGAGAAAACACTGAGTGCATTAATATCTGAGGCACTAAGGGATCGTCTTAAAATATCCAGAGAATTGGACTTATTAGCTTTTCTATGTGAGACATTACATGTCATTAGCTGAAAATCCTCCTTGAAAACCTTCTATGTTAAGAGTTATGCAATAATTCCTGAAAAGATGATGTAAAAAATCGAAGCTTGCAATCATAGGCCTAATGGTGAGCCGCGAAAGCCAAAACCTTAGCAGTTCTGTCTTCAAGCATGACGAATTTTAGCCAATCACCTTGGCAAACGAAGCCTTCAAATCTACGAGGAGGTGGTTATTACTGATTAAATGTTGGCAATCTGGATCCATCCTAGTTTTTTTGAACAATTACAGGGCAGAGCTCGTAAGAGCCTAATTCTACTAATGAATTTGCCTTG
>JAAZON010000507.1 GCA_012797725.1 SAR324 cluster bacterium
CAACATCTCCAATTAGAACAAGAAGTGGCAAGGCCACCATTAAAGCAACTATTCTTGGGATTACCAGTACATGCATTGGGGATAAGCCAAGTATTTTGATGGCATCGATCTCCTCATTTAGTTTCATTGCGCCTATTTGTGCAGTAAAAGAAGATCCGGAACGGCCAGCCATAACAACTGCTGCAATCATGGGAGATAGCTCTCTAGCCATGGCAATGGTCACGCCTTCCACAATGAATATATTAGCTCCATACTTTTGAAGTTGATCAGAGAATAAATAAGCTAATACGAAGCCAATGAGAGCGGAAACCAATATTATGATTGGAATGGCATTTATACAGACGATCTCCAACTGAGCAAAGAGTTCTTTCCATCTTATGCGCTTTGGATTAAGAAAGATCGGAAAACATTCACAAATGACTTCTCCAAGGAAACTTAAGGAAAGAAGACATTCATGAAGAAAATCCAAAACGCCTTTCCCTATTTTAACGAGTAAGCCTTCTTCGACGTGTGCAAAACCTGGATTTTCTTTCTCAAGCACTTTTTGAACAAGTTCAATGACGCTTTGATGTGCTTCGTTGAGACCAATAAAGGAAGATTTCTGAAGAACATTTCTTTCCTTCAAAAATCTTAGGAGTAAAAGTGCTCCTGCTGTATCGATCTCTTCAAGCTTTTCCGCATTCACTTCAACGGCACTACCCTTTGGAGATGTTTGGTGGCTTAGCATTGAAGAGATTTCTTTAAGGGCTGGCATTCGCCATTTCCCTTCTAGAGAAAGAATGCTCACTTGCGGACTGTCAAAAATCTCTAAAAATTTGGAAGGCACAATACTCCAAATCAAAACACATAGTTTTTTAAACGGCATGAAAGGCCATATAGAGCCTCTCATAACTGTGATTATTACCTTAGCTGTTTTGAAACGGAAATCCTAGAATCTGTTTTATTTGGGATTATATACCGTTCCTCCCTGTTCCACATAAAGCTTCAAAACATCACAAGCCTCAGCCCTCAAAATATCCTCTCGTACTTCTATGCCTCGCTTTTGATACTCTTCTTTCCAGTTTGGATGTATGGGGCCCTCGTCGAAGCCAAGGATCTCAGTGGCATCTGTTGTTTTGGCGGCCGTTAATAGATTTCGAATTCCAGCCCAAATTATTGCACCCATACACATAGCGCAAGGCTGCGAGGAAGAAGCTAGGGTATAGATATGTGAGCTTGGAAGTGCATAACTTTTTACTCTCTCAAGTGCGCCAAACAAGCACACTATCTCAGCATGAAAGAAAGCGCTTTGAAGGGGAAGCACTCTGTTAACTCCGACTGCGACAAGGCAACCATCTTCATCGAAGAGTGCTGCGCCAAAAGGGCCACCACTTTGTTCAACAACATTTCGTTTCGCAATTGAGATTGCAAATGACATCATTGCTTCTTCAGATATCATAGGTTCAGTTGCTTCAAGTTTTTGAAGCCAAAGCGGTAGCAGATCTCTATATATTCGTCGCATATTTATCCTTTCTTTTTTTCAAGAATAGCCGCAAATGCACCTGCCATTCCATGACGATGAGGAAAAACCTCATAATAACCTTTATCATTTGCAAGTTCTATTAATGGAACAGGCACAAGATGAAATTCTTTGTGTCTACTAAGAAAGTTCTCAATAATATCAGTATTTTCATGTCTATTGATTGTGCATGTGCTGTAAACTAAGCGACCTCCGAGGACTAATAACGAGGACGCATTCTCTAGCAAAGCTTCTTGAAGTTGTGTCAACTTTAAGAAATCTTTCCTTGCCTCATTCCAACGAAGATCCACTTTGTTTCCAAGGATTCCTAAGCCTGAGCATGGGGCATCAACAAGGATCCGATCTGCGAAGTTTCGGCAACAAGTATGTAGGCCATCTGCGGCTATGCTTTCTACAATTGAAACTCCTAAGCGTATACAGAGACTTTTTACGAGTTTTAGACGTCTGGGATGAGGATCTAATGCGATAACTAATCCTTTGTTTTTCATTAGTTCGGCAATATGGACAGTTTTGTTGCCAGGAGCGCTGCATAAGTCAAGAACAAAATGCCCAGGCTTGGGGTCGAGAAATAAGGAGATTAAAGTCTCACTCTCATCTTGAATGGTAAAAAGCCCTTCTTTAAAAGAAGAAAGCTCATTTAATGGTTGCTTGGTCTCTCTTTGACAAATCTTCAATGACACATCTGAAAATCGGCCTTTTTCAACAGTTAAGCCTTCAGTCCCAAGGCGTTTTATCAAAGAGTCTGTTGTTGTCTTAAGCGTGTTGACTCTAAAAAATGTGGGCCAGACATCGTTATTCGCATTACATAGCAATTTTGTCTCTTCAACGCCAAGCTGTTTAGACCAAAGCTCGACAATCCAGGTAGGATGACTTGTGCTTATTGCCAGGTCTTCAATTGAAGAGCTGCTCAGCTGTTCACGAAAAGGAAGACTACGGCAGAGATTTCGAAGGACCGCATTCACAAAAGCTACCTGACCACTATGTCCATATATTTTTGTCAGTTCTACACATTCATTGACTGAGACTTCTTTTGGAATATTATCCAGATACATCACTTGATAAGCGCCAAGGCGCAATATATTTCTTATCCATGGGCCTAGCTTTCTAATCCGTGATTTTGAAAGACGAGTGATTTGTTCATCTAACACCGATCGATTTTCAAGTGTGCCTTTGACCAGGCGAGTCAAAAGTGAACTTTGTGTTCCTTCATTCCCCAGTGCCTCATAAGATTTTTTAAGAAGAATGTGGGCATAGGCATTCGTTGTATCCACTCGATAAAGGATTTGAAGGGCATGCTCTCTAATAGAGCCTGGATTTCTGAGGCGACTTTGGCTTTGCATTGAATGAATACTAACAAAATTGAAGAAAATGGCCACAGGGAATTGAAAGTACTTGCCTCAAATTTGCTTGGCGATTATTCTCGCAGCATGAGAAAATTAACTATAATTATCAGCCTTTTTTTAAGCGGTTTCCTAATCCAACCTCATCGCGCTTTTTCTTGCGATTATTGCGGTATTTATACCCCCATCTCAGCTAGAGAATTCAATACCGGCTCTTGGAATTTTGGTATTTCAGAGACACTACTTGGTTTTGCGAAGATTCGAGAGGATGGAAGTAGTATCCCGAAAAATCAAAATCAGAATTTAAAGACAAATGTAACAGAGCTTTCTTCTTCTTATGATTTTTCTAGACGATTCTCACTTCAAGCGATAGTTCCATTTGTTGACCAGGAGTTCACACGGCTGAAAAATGGAAGTCCTGACGATGGAAGTGAATTTGGGCTAGGAGATGTGGCATTGTATGGGCAGGCCACTGCAATTCAAGCTATTCGAGGAAGGATAGGTGTCATTTGGCAGTTTGTGATAGGAGTTAAGCTTCCTACAGGAGACAGCTCTGCGTTGAAAGATGAGGATGAACCTGAATTCGCAGAGAGTGCAATTCATCCTCATGATATTGCGCTTGGAAGTGGTTCGGCAGATGTTCCCTTCGCAACAGTGCTTGCTTTGAGTTTGAATTCCTGGCGTTTTGAAGGGGGCCTGCAGTACAATCTTCGCACAGAAGGCGATGAGAGTTATCAATACAGCAATGATTTTCGCTGGAATGCGGGAGCTGCCTATGTTTGGGACACGCAATTTGGAAGTATCCAGCCTAAGTTCACTATGTCTGGACTGACGAAAAGTAGAGATGAGTACAAAGGGATGGACGTAAAAGATTCTGGCCTCAGTGAGTTTCTGATTGGACCGGCGGTGGAAGCTCAAATAGGGTCGCGCCTTAAGGCAGAGCTTCTGGTACAAGTACCAGTCTGGTTCGACAATAATGGGCTTCAAGCATTACAGGATCATCTTGTGCGCATTGGTCTTTCATACCGCCTTTAAAAGATTGAGAGCCCCTTATTGAGAAAAAGGTAGCACTCTAATACTAAATTTATGGTTGACATTGTTTTAGCAACTTTCAATTCACGTTTTTCAAATCCAAGCTTAGGTCTTCGTTATCTTTTGGCGAATATGGGGGAACTTGCTCCCATTACAAAGATGTTGGAATTCAATATTAAATCTGACCCCACTGAAACGGCGGAGCAAATACTTTCTCTAAA
>JAAZON010000508.1 GCA_012797725.1 SAR324 cluster bacterium
AGAAGCAGAGACAATGCTGGGATATGCATCGATAAGAGCCCCATTCAATGGAATAATAACCAAGAAGCTTGCTGATGTTGGAGACCTCGCAATGCCAGGGCGCCCAATTGTTGAAATGGAAGACCCTTCGGCCCTTCGCTTTGAGGCCAATGTTCCAGAAACGTTATTCCACAACATTAAGATTTCTTCTGAATTGGATATTGAAATAGCTGGGTTAAGTGCCCCCATTAAAGGAGTGGTGGCAGAGCTTTCTCCCACTGCGGATCCAAATAGTCGAACATTTCTTGTGAAGTTTGATCTTCCAAATGAAGCTAGGTTGCGTGCGGGGCAGTTTGGACATGTTTCTGTGCCGAGCAATGCGGAAACTTTGATTAGCATTCCAAAGGCTGCAATTGTGAACAGGGGACAGATGGAAGTTGTATATGTTGTAAGAGACGGGAAGGCGTGGCTTCGCCTTGTTAGAACTGGAAAGCAAATAGGAGAAAGCTTTGAGATACTTTCGGGCTTGGAAGATGGAGAAGTAATTGTTGCGGATGGAGCCTCTGATTTGAGGGATGGTCAGCTTGTTCAGGAGGTCAAATGAATCGGGAGGAGAATGATTTACATAGTGGCATAGCAGGAACTATTGCCGAAGCCTTTACAAATTCAAAATTAACTCCACTTCTTGTAATTGCGTCTGTTCTTCTTGGTATTGGCGCTATTTTTATGCTTCCTCGTGAGGAGGAGCCTCAAATAAAGGTACCGATGATTGATGTAATGGTTTCGATGCCGGGCTTCAGTGCAAAGGAGGTGGAAGAAAGGGCTACCAGGCCCATGGAGAAACTCCTGTGGGAGATTCCAGGAGTCGAATACGTTTATTCAATGTCTCGTCCGTCTCAAAGTATTGTCACCGTTCGCTACAAGGTGGGAGAAGATATTGAGAAAAGCCTTGTAAAATTAAACCAAAAGCTCGAGTCGAACTTTGATAGGATTCCCCCGGGGGTCTCGTTTCCGTTGATTAAATCCAGATCAATCGATGATGTTCCAATATTGGCTTTAACATTCCATGGCAAGAATTATGATCACATAACTCTTCGACGTTTAGTGTCTCAAATTGATGATGCAGTGAAACAAGTACCTGAGGTTGCGGAAACAACAATAATAGGAGGACTAAGGCGGCAAATTCGTGTTTTGTTCGATCCTGTAAAACTTGCAGCAAGAAATCTGACTCCAGCCTACCTTGCTCAGATGCTTCAACTTGCAAACCGCGAGTTTCCGGCAGGGGCTCTTACAAGTCAGAATAGCGAAGTGCTGGTTGAGACAGGAGCATTTCTCGCTAGTGCTGAAGATGTTGGGAATGTTGTAGTCGGAGCTTATCAAGGAAAGCCAGTCTATGTCAGAGAGCTTGCTCAAATTGAAGATGGGCCTGAAGAGCTTTCGCAATATGTGTTATTTGGTGAAGGAGCTGCAAAAGGCCTTGGGCAAGAAGAAGAGGCAGCTGTGACATTAAGTGTCGCAAAACGTCCCGGAGCAAATGCTATAAGTGTAGCCGAAAATATTCTTCGGAAGGTGGATACCCTGAAGGGGCACATTATTCCATCAGATCTTAAAATCACTATCACTAGACATTATGGGGAAACGGCAGAGGAAAAATCTAATGAGCTTCTTTTCCATATGGCTCTGGCGATACTTAGTGTTTCAATATTAATCTGGTTAACTTTGGGGTGGCGGGAGTCGCTGATTGTTGCGATTGCAATCCCTTCTACTTTGGCGTTAACTCTGCTCACATTTTTGGTTTTTGGCTTCACACTTAATCGAATCACACTATTTGCTCTTATTTTTTCAATTGGAATTTTGGTAGATGACGCAATTGTAGTTGTTGAGAACATAGTAAGACATTTTCATTTGCCCCATAACAAAGGCAGAGCATGGTCGAAGATTGCCATTGAAGCAGTTGTGGAAGTTGGGAACCCGACCATATTGGCAACTTTCGCTGTTATAGCAGCTGTTCTTCCAATGGCCTTTGTTGGAGGCTTGATGGGGCCCTATATGCGACCCATTCCAGTCGGCGCAAGTGCTGCAATGGGCTTCTCTTTAGGTATCGCATTTGCAGTAACTCCATGGGCATCAATCCGAATTCTGCGCTGGGGCCAAAAATACAAAGAGGCAGGTAACTCTGTCGAAGAGGGCAAAGGCCAAGAAGAGCATCGTTCTCATTTCGAACATGAAGAGGATGCCTTTACCAGACTCTATCGCAAAATTATGGGGCCTCTGATCGAAAATACGAGGGCTAGGAACAAATTTTTCGCAATAATCACTGCACTATTGCTCCTTTCACTTGGATTGATAGCTGTCAAGTTGGTTCAAGTAAAGATGCTTCCATTTGATAACAAAAGTGAGTTTCAGATAATTCTTAATATGCCTGAGGGTTCGTCTTTAGAAAAAACAGCACAGGCGGCCCTGGAAATGGCGGATCTGATTAAAAACGAGCCAACTATAGATCATTATCAAGTTTATGTTGGGACGTCTGCGCCCTTTAATTTCAATGGCCTTGTACGGCACTATTTTTTGAGAAGTGGGGCGTCTTCAGCTGATATTCAGGTCAATTTGGTCGGCAAGGCGGAGCGCTCATTGCAGAGCCATGATATAGCAAAGCTTGTAAGGGAGAAGATCAAGCCTGTTTCAAAAAAATATTCAGCTCGAATAGCTGTTGCAGAAGTTCCACCAGGACCCCCCGTTATCCAGACGCTGGTGGCTGAGGTTTATGGATCTGATGAATCAAAAAGAGTAATGCTTGCCGAGAAAGTTAAGGAGATCTTTGAAAGGACTGATGGAGTTGTCGACGTGGATTGGTACAGGGAGGCAGACCAAAAAAAAGCTCGATTTGTTGTTGATAAGGAAAAAGCGGC
This sequence comes from SAR324 cluster bacterium, assembly GCA_012797725.1. The sequence continues at coordinate 2,889 of JAAZON010000508.1, forward strand.
GCTTCATGGCGTTAGCGCGGCAGGGATTGCTGAGACTTTGAAGATGGCGGTCAATGGTGCAGTAGTAGACATCCTTCATGCTCCTTCCGAAAAGGAAGATGTTACCATAAATTTACAACTCCCGAGAGCATTACGTACAAATCCCGAGGATTTACTTTCATTGCGAATTCGCTCTGGTGATGCAAATGCTCTACCGGAACCTGGCTCGCCTTTAAATGCTCCTCCGCTCATTCCTCTTAGGGAACTGGTCAAGATTGATTACGGAATCCAGGACAAGACCATTTATCACAAGAATTTGATGCCAGTAACCTATGTGCTTGGTGATGTTGCAGGATCAATAGAGAGTCCTGTTTATGCCATCATGAAGATGAATAAGGAAATAAAAAAGCTTAATCCAGTAGACTTTGGCGTGAGAGGAAGTAAAATTGATATATATAATGCGATGCAGCCTTTTAGCGATCTTGAAGCTTCCATGAAGTGGGATGGGGAATGGCAAATTACTATAGAGGTTTTCAGGGATCTGGGAATTGCCTTTGTAGTCGTCCTTATAATGATTTATATGCTAATGGTTGGATGGTTTAAATCGTTTGTAATTCCTATAGTTGTTATGGCCGCCATTCCTTTTTCGTTGGTTGGGATTCTTCCAGCACATGGGTTGATGGGAGCATTTTTTACAGCCACCTCAATGATTGGCTTTATGGCAGGGGCAGGGATAGTTGTCAGAAACTCTATCATACTGGTTGATTTTATTGAGCTTCGTCTTTCTGAAGGTATGCCCCTTAAAGAGGCTGTAATTGACGCGGGTGCAGTGCGATTTAGGCCGATGCTCCTAACCGCTATGGCTGTAATAGTCGGCGCAGGGGTGATTCTTTTCGACCCAATTTTCCAGGGACTTGCAATCTCACTAATGGCAGGCGAAGTTGCCTCGCTCTTAATTAGCAGAATGGCCGTGCCGGTGCTATATTATCTGGCAGCCCAGAAGACTGGGCACTGAAACATAAAGAAGTCAAGTAATGGATATAATAGACAATTTCAGACATAACAGGATTCTTGCATCTTTAACTAAGGGAGGGAATCTTCCGTTTAGAAGGCTTTGTATTGAATTCGGTGCAGAAGTTACATTCTCTGAGATGCTTTTTGCACGTTACCTTGTAAAAGGCGAACGAAGAGAGAGAGCTCTTTTGAGGCGTCATGAAAGTGAAAAATGTTTTGGGGTTCAGCTTGCAAGCAA
>JAAZON010000509.1 GCA_012797725.1 SAR324 cluster bacterium
CGTGCCTGCTTCAGCCACTGAAAAATCTATTTCTTTCTCTTTCTTAAGCCAGATAGGATCGCAATCCCCAAGTCGTCGTGCGGTCTCTCGAAGTTCAACAAAAATTCCTTTACTCATCAACATGTTAATTAATTGTTTTCAGGCTAAAGATCAACGTCCAAACGATGTGCATTTTCTTGAATAAGCTGGTATCTCTCATTTGAGTCTTTCCCAAGAAGATTTTCAAACATCTGTTTTGCCTCATCCTCATTCTCTATCTGAATTCGAAGAAGATTTCTAGTCTTTGGATTTAGAGTCGTGTCCCATAGTGTGGATGGATTCATTTCGCCTAGACCTTTGAACCTAGTAACATAAACTTTTGACTTCTTTGCATTTTCTTTTAGCAGACGCTCTTTTTCCGCCTCAGAATAGACCCAAAATGTCTTTTCATGGGAGCCGGAACCAAGCCTAACGCGATATAACGGGGACATGCCCAAATATAGGTGGCCAGTGTTTATTAACTGTTTCATATATCGAAAGAAAAATGCCATTAACAAGGAACCTATATGCATTCCATCAGCATCGGCATCGGTCAATATAATGATTTTCCCATAGCGAAGCTTCTCTAATTTCAAGGAGTCTCCATAGCCGCATCCAAGTGCTGATACCAAATCTGAAAGTTCCTTATTCTCTCCAAGCTTAACCTGAGAGGAAGCAATAGCATTTAAAATTTTTCCCCTAAGTGGCAAAACCGCCTGTGTCTTTCGATCTCTCCCTTGCTTTGCACTTCCACCAGCCGAGTCACCTTCCACTATGAAAAGTTCACATTTGTCAGGGCGAGTTGATGAACAATCAGCTAATTTGCCAGGCAAGTTTAATCGATGACTTAGGCTAACTTTGCGAGAGACATTCTGGGACGCGGTTCTTGCCGCCGACCTTGCCTTTGCGGCAAGAAGTATGCGCTCAATAATCTGAGACGCAGCTGTTGGTTTAGAGTTTAAGAAATTCTCAAAACTCCTCATTAAAGCATCAACAGGCGGCTGAACCTCTGGGTTGTTGAGGCGATCTTTTGTTTGACCTTGAAATTGAAGTTGGCTTACGGCACCTGGTATATTCACAGAGATAACCGCAACTAAACCCTCTCGAATATCCTCACCACTCAACTTGACTCCCTTAGGAAGCAAATTATGCACTGATATGTAATTTCGAACTGCCTTGGATAAACCATTACGGAACCCATCTTCATGACTCCCTCCTTGGCTGGTATGAATTCCATTCACATAGGAATAAATACGTTCATGAGTGGACTCAGTCCAACAAAAAGCAGTCTCAACCTTTAGCCCATTTGCACGTTCCAGTGAAAACACCTCATCCGCCAGGGGTTTCTCACCCTTATCCTCAAGGACGCTTAATATATAGGCTCTAAGCCCTTCGTCAAAACAAAAGGTTTTCTTCGAAGCGCTTCCTTCATCGAAAAACTGTATACTCAGTCCTTTATTAAGAAATGCCTTTTCCTTGAGAAGCTTCTCAATTCTATCGACCGAGAATTTGCGATTGCGAAATATATCTGGATCCGGGCTAAAGAAAACTTTAGTGCCCGTTTTATTTACGCTTTTCCCTTTTACCAGCTTTGACGTTACCTTCCCGCGTGAGAAGCTCTGTGACCATTCATACCCGTCTCGCAAGACACAAACTTCCATTGACTCAGAGAGAGCATTCACCACAGATGCTCCCACTCCATGAAGACCGCCTGCTGAGGCATAGTTTGTGTCACCAAACTTTCCACCAGCATGAAGGGTTGTGAGAATCAACTCAAGCGCTGGTTTTTTAAACTTAGGATGAATGTCAACAGGAATTCCTCTTCCATTATCTTCCACGGTAATGCTTTCTGCGTCTTTATGTAAAGTGACGAGGATTTTATCCGCATACCCATTCATTACTTCATCGATTGAATTATCTAAAATCTCTCGTAGCAGATGATGAAGCCCCGCTGGCCCTTCGGTGCCGCCAATATACATACCAGGCCTTCGCCTTACAGGCTCAAGCCCTTCAAGCACCTCTATATTCTCAGCGTTATATGAACTCTTCCTTACCATAAATCAGAAACTACTCTTTGATAAAATTAATTGACTTTATTTGCCCCTGGCCAACTACCTTATTTCCACGAAGGCCTCTGTGGCCAGACACAATTTCAGATGTTTTGATAATTTTTTCCTTGCCCGAACTAAGTTCTA
>JAAZON010000510.1 GCA_012797725.1 SAR324 cluster bacterium
CAAGTGAACGGCATAAGCAGAAATCCCGATTGGACACCAGATCGCTCAGTGGTTGTATTAGAAACAGAATCTAGCGTGCCAGTGCATTATCTGCCCGACCTATTGGGATACTCTGACATATTTGTATATGAAGGTGAGGTATTTAATCGAATATCGAATGAGCAGCTTGCAATAGTGGATGGAAATACTGGGGCTGTAACTCTTGCAAATGTTGGTGGGCCTGCAAATGGCGACAGCGGAAAGCCAAGAGTAGATGCTAGCGGTAAATATGTGGTATTTGAATCTTTGGCAACCAATCTCGTGTTAACGAAAGACAGTAACAATAACTACGTAAACAAGATCCAAGGGAAATACGCTGGATATAAGCATGTATATCTTTATGACAGATACAAAGAGCAAGCTTTCCTGATAAGCCAAAATGAAGAGGGTGTTCCAGGAGAGGCAGCAAGTGAAAATCCCTGGATAAGTGACGATGCCCGCTTTATTGTCTTTGAGACTAAGGCAACAAATCTAATTAAAGATATTACTACTACCTCACATAAGAATATTGTTGTTTATGATCGGGTTCTGGAGCAGTTCTATCTGGTCACCGCAGGGCCAAATCCAAGTTACACTCCAGGCGCGACTCCTGGTGCGGATACGCGGGCTGTGCAGGGAATTAATTCTGATGCAACCATAACTGACATTGCACCAAATGGATTGACAATTGCCTATCAGACCGATGCCTCTGACGCCATCAACAGCAATGTGCCTAATGTGGTTCCAGATACCAATAACAAGATGGACGTCTTCTTGGCATTTAATGCTTGTCCTACAGATGGTGACGGAGACGAGGTTCCTGATTGCCTCGACCTTTGTCGCTCCGATCCGAACAAACACGATCCGGGACAATGCGGTTGTGATAATCCGGACACGGATACTGATGTGGATGGCACGGCCGATTGTCTTGATGAGTGCAAGAACGATCCCCTTAAGGTCGTTCCGGGTGTTTGTGGTTGTGGTCTTCCTGAAACTGATACAGATGGTGATGGTGTAGCTGATTGTATTGATTCGTGTAAGTTTGACCCCAGTAAGATCGAAGAAGGAGTTTGCGGATGCGGTGTTTCTGATGATGATACCAATGGAAACGGCAACGCCGATTGTAATGATCCAGATCCAAACAAAGTGCCTGACACTCCTATAGTAATAGTCGTTAAGAGTGTTGCAAAAATTGCGGCTGAGACAGGCTACACAGGAGTGCAATACACTTTTAATTTGAAGAAAATTTCCACAGGTAAAATCACAGTCCAGAGAACTCGTAATGCTTATTGGATCATTCGAAGGCTTGCAAAAGGCCGCTATTCAATACGTTACAGGATCTCTGCTGGAAGTATTTCTACCCAATGGAGTAGCTGGAAGAATTTTAAAATTCGCTGAGATCTCAGACGGGGTTCGCTTACAAATTTAGCGAGCCCCGCCACCTAAAGCACTTGGCAATTTACCGCCTAGCATGCTCATTAACCCACCAATGCCTCCTTTACTAAGTTTTTGCATGACTTTTTTCATTTCCGTGAATTGTTTAAGGAGGCGATTAACTTCTTCAACGCTTGTTCCAGAGCCCTTTGCGATGCGACGACGTCTGCTACCGTTAATTATGGCATGATTTCCCCTTTCGTTTGGTGTCATAGAAAGAATAATTGCTTCCACTCGTTTAAGTTCCTTTTCTGCGTGTTCCGGATCCACTTCTTTCATTAACTTTCCCATGCCAGGAATCATGGAAGCTAGTGAGGTTACGCTTCCCATTCTTCGGACCATTCTAAGCTGTGAAAGAAAATCGTCTAATGAGAAGAGATTTTTCTTTATCTTCTTTTGAAGTTCTAGTGAATCCTCGACTGAAACTTCCTGTACGGCCTTTTCAATCAGAGTGAGGACGTCTCCCATTCCAAGAATTCGCGAAGCCATGCGTTCAGGATGAAAGACTTCTAGTGCATCTAATTTTTCTCCAATACCTGAAAATTTTATTGCCTTGCCCGTGACCTCTCTCATTGAGAGAGCAGCACCACCGCGCGCATCGCCATCAAGTTTTGTTAATATGATGCCACTAAGACCAAGGTTCTGGTCGAAGCCTCTGGCGACATTTACTGCTTCCTGGCCTGTCATTGAATCAGCCACAAGCAGGGTCTCTTGTGGGTGAACAGCAGCAACAATTTCTTTCAGTTCGCTCATTAGCTCAGGGTCGATTTGTAAACGTCCCGCCGTATCGATAATTACAACGTTGTGCCCTCTATTTCTCCCGAAATCTACCGCGTTTCTCGCAATTTCAACTGGATCTTTAGAAACATCAGAGTCGTAAACTTGAAGTTGAAGACTCTGCCCCAAGGTCTTTAGTTGTTCAATGGCTGCCGGGCGGTAAACATCAGCAGGAACGAGCAAGGGATTTTTCTTATAGTCTTTGCGCAAAAGGTTACCAAGTTTTGCCACAGTTGTGGTTTTTCCAGAGCCTTGCAGTCCAACAAGCAAGATAACAGCTGGCGGAGCTACATTTAATTTA
>JAAZON010000511.1 GCA_012797725.1 SAR324 cluster bacterium
CAGCGAAGAAGACCTTTTTAAACTTTTAAAAAACTATTTCATCGCTTTGAAAAATTGCACCAATTAACAACTCAAGTAATTTATATGCATACAAATCAGCAAGTTGCATGCCAAAGTTTTGAGAATATTGGGCTTCCTATAAGCTGTTTTAAGGTGGAATCTTTGTCCACATTTTCTTAAGATCGAATAATAATGATTTGGACTGCAGTCTTTTGAATGTGTTTTTTACGAGGTGATTATGTCTGCACAAAAAAAACTAGTTGAAGTTAATATTACTTTTCGTAATACAGAAGCTACCGATGCATTGACCAAATATGCCACTGAGAAAATACGAAGTTGTATTCAAAAGTTTACTCACCATGATGTTGTGGTGGATGTAGTTCTAAAGATAGAAAAGACCCGCCATATCGCTGAAGCATCTTTCCGGACAGACAATGCTGATTTTCATTGCAAAGAAGATAGTAACGATCTGTATAAATCAATAGATCAACTGGTTGATACTATCTCTGAGCAAATGCGTAGACATAAAGAGAAAATAAAAGTTCGTCATTAAGGTGGATGAGTCATTATCGCACATAGAATACTTATTATTGATTGCCGGCCTCTCTGGCGCCGGCAAATCAACTGCATTGCATGTATTTTCAGATCTCGGATTCTTTACCGTGGATCACCTGCCTGTCTCATTGCTTGAAAGTTTCCTAAAACAGTCTCGCCAGTGTCCTTCACGTTTTAAAAAGATTGCCTTAATTCTGGACATAGATACAGAAGAAAAACTTTCTCAACTACTTCAGATCAATGAAAAAATGCGCTCTGAGGGCTTACCGCCTTTGCTCATATATCTGGATTGTTCCACTGAAGAAGTCATTCTTAGATACAATGAGACAAGACGTCCCCATCCAGGTTTCGACGCTTTAGTTGATAAAAGTCTTGAAGATGCCGTAGCCCGCGAACGTGAAGGTCTTTTAGCATTTAAAGAAAGATCTAACTTAGTTATTGATACCACTGATTTCAACGTTCATGAACTTAGAAGAGTCTTAGAAAGCTTTGCTGAAAGTATTTCTTCAGAAAATCTGACCAAAGTCAGGGTTAATTTTGTGTCCTTCGGCTTCAAACATGGCATTCCAAGAGACTGCGATTTGGTAATTGATGTTCGCTTCCTACCCAACCCTTATTTTGTTGAAGATTTACGGAATAAAACAGGCCTGGATCCCGATGTATCTCATTATGTATTGAGCTTTGAAGAGGCATGGGAATTTCTTCGACGTTATGTTGAACTTCTTAACTATTTAATTCCTAAATATATTTACGAGGGCAAATCTTATCTAAATATAGGAATTGGTTGCACTGGTGGACAGCATCGTTCCGTGGCCATTGCTCAACGGCTCTCAGAACTAATACGAGGAGAGGATCTAATTGTAAGCGTCAAGCATAGGGACGCCGATTCTAAGAAGGTTTGATTTATCTTTATCCTTGACCCGAGCCCCTCGGAAGGTTCACACTTAACCCTTAAAATTCCCTAATAGTTTGATTTTAAAAACGAGGATGCACGACCGTGACAGTGAGAAATTTCCGATTCAGTTCTGAATCTGTCTCTGAAGGCCACCCAGATAAAGTTGCAGATCAAATAAGTGACGCCATCCTTGATGCGCACTTATCAGAAGATCCGCTTAGCCGGGTTGCATGTGAGACTTTGGTTAAAAATGATAATGTCATTATTGCAGGAGAAATTACCTCAAATTGTAGCGTCGATTACGATGGCTTGATTCGAAAGGTTATAAATTCGATTGGTTATGATAATTCTGACCTTGGTTTCTCAGCAGAGACTTGTGAAGTTTTAGCTTTTACCAGCCTCCAGTCAAATGATATCAGCCAGGGAGTGAATGAGAAGAGTAACAAAGAACAAGGGGCAGGAGACCAAGGTTTAATGTTCGGTTTTGCCTGTGATGAAACACCAGAATTGATGCCACTTCCAATTGCATTGGCACATCGCCTTGTGAAAATGCTCTCTGAAAAGCGCAAAGCCAAGGCAGTAGACTTCCTTCGACCTGACGCAAAAAGTCAAGTCACAGTAGAGTATAGAAATGGAAAACCGTTCAAGGTTGACACGATAATAGTATCTACCCAACATAAAGAGGAAGTGCGACAAGATACTCTCAAGACCTTTATAATTGATGAACTGGTTCCAGATGCCGTGCCGTCTCAATTCTTATCAAAGGACACCCGTTATCTTGTAAATCCCACTGGAAGATTTGTTATTGGCGGCCCAGTTGGTGATTGTGGTGTTACCGGCAGAAAGATAATTGTGGACACATATGGAGGGTATAGCAGACATGGTGGAGGAGCTTTCTCTGGAAAAGATCCAAGTAAAGTCGATCGTTCCGGAGCTTATGCAGCTCGTTATGTTGCAAAAAATATTGTCAGTGCAGGTCTTGCAAAGAGATGTGAAGTACAACTTGCCTATGCGATAGGAATTTCTGAACCTGTTTCGTTATATGTTGACACATTTGGAACTGGTATAGTTGCAGAAGAAAGGCTAGTTGAGGCTGTTAGAAAGCTCTTTCCTCTGAGCCCTAAAGGAATAATCCAGCATTTGAATCTGCTGCGTCCTATTTATCAGCGTACCGCTTCCTACGGACATTTTGGGCGCAGTTTCACTCAGGATGGTCATTTCAGCTGGGAGCGAACTGATAAAGCCCAAGAATTAAGGATGTTGTTGGGTTAGCGATACAAATTCCCGTGAGTTGCACCATCATAAACCCGACCCCGCTTATATGAGGGAGGATTTTCAGATAGCGCTTCATTTCTAACTTCTGTTCTCAAAACTTCCAATTCCTGGTTGTTTTGAGTGATCTTCTTCTGGTTCTCAGCAATCTCTTCAGAGAAATCTTTTTCTTTTCGGGCTGTACTGTTGTAATCCAACATTGATTCGGCAGCAAGGCTTATTAATATCCCTGCTGGGAAACCAATAGCAGCTCCAAGTCCTGCACTTCTTGCTATGTCACCATTGGATAAGACACTTCCAACAAGTGCACCTGCCCCAGCACCCAAGGCAGCACCACCAAAGCCTGCTTCCGAAGGATTAAGTCCACAAGCTGAAAGACTAAAGGAAGCACAAATAATAAGAGAAAGAATCATTCGACGCATAGTACCCTTTTGTTCATTTTCACAAGTTCTCTATCTAACGACTAATCTTAGATATTGCGCTCTTTGTTTCACTAAAAGAGTTTTCCCACATATTATTATTTCCATTAAGTCGTAACCCATTGATATTACTTAAAGCCAATGATGCCCTTCATTTTTTCTTTAATTTATTGAGATTAAACAATTTTTTGTTGTAGCATGCTATGCACACTTCTTAATGCCTACAGACAAAGTTTAACAAGTAATTCTTTAAAAGGTTATGCAATAGATGGGTTTAAGTCCTGAATGGCTTGAAACGGATGGTCTTGGGGGATTCGCCATGGGAAGCATTGATGGAATTCCTAGGCGACGGTATCATTCTCTTTTATGCGCTAGCACAAAACCTCCAACTGAAAGAATTAATCTTGTAAATGCCGTTGAAGTATTTGTTTGTCATAGAAACACGCGCTACGCCTTAAGTTCTTTCCAATACAATCCTGGGGTACTTCATCCTCCTATGGAGCAAAGAACCACCACCTTTTCTCCAAATAGTCTAATCCCCACCTGGATTCATGAACTACCTTTTGGAATTCGCATTGAAAGTTCAATTTTCATGTCAAAAAATTTCGTCGGCACGTACATGTCGTGGAAGCTTTTATCTCCACAAGATGACGTTAACATTACAGTTCGACCTCTCATCTCCTGCAGAAATTATCATTGGTTAAACAAAGCAAATGAGTTCTTGCGTTTTGAATCATTAATAAGTGGAAATTCTGTGATCTGGCATCCTTATGAGAAAATGCCAGGTATTTCCACTTATTCAAATGGTGATTTCAGATTCAGTCCCCTTTGGTATTATGATTTTTTATATGAAGAAGAAAAGGCACGCGGCTTCGACTACATCGAAGACTTAGCATCACCAGGTGAATTTTCTTTCAATTTGGGAAATCAAGAAAAAGCAATTGTTTGTTTCACCATGAAAGGATCTTCTGGGGATCTATTCTTAAAGGAAAACCGTGACATCAACACTGCCTATTTCGAAGCAATTAATCAGGAAGAGCAACGTAGGAAATCGCTAGGAACACCTCTTCAAAGAGCAGCAGATTCTTATATAGTACAGCGCGGGGAGGGTAAGACAATTATTGCTGGTTATCCATGGTTCGCAGATTGGGGTAGAGATACATTCATTTCAGTTAGGGGGCTATGTATTGAGAATAATAGACTAGATGATGCAGAAGGGATCTTTCTTTCCTGGATGATGACGATGCAGGATGGAATGATTCCTAATTTCTTTCCCGATCAAGGAGAAGAGGCTGTTTTCAACTCTGTGGATGCTTCGCTCTGGTTTGTGATATCAGCCTATGAATTCTTAAAGAAAGTTAAAGCAACGGGTTTTTCTTTAAAAAAAGACACCCAGAAAAAGCTCGAATTAGCAATTTTATCCATAATAGAGAACTATTATAAAGGCACTCGTTTTCATATACACGCTGATGAAAACGATTATCTGTTGTTTTCTGGTTCCTATGGTACACAATTAACATGGATGGACTCTGCCTTTGATGGCTATGCTTTTACACCCCGTTCGGGAAAAGCTGTTGAAATTCAAGCCCTGTGGATCAATGCCTTAAAAATAGCATCAGAACTTGATGATAGATGGGCCAAGATAGCAAAAGGCGCTACTAAAAGCTTTGAAGACCGCTTTTGGGATCCTCAACAAAATTGTCTTTTTGATGTAATTGATGTAAACGGAGCTAAAAACATTGCCGACCCCAGACTCAGGCCTAATCAGATTTTTGCGGTTGGGGGATTGCCATTCCAGGTTTTAAAAGGAGAAAAGGCCATAGCAGTTGTTGCAAATGTCGAGAAACATCTTTTAACAAACATTGGTCTTAGAAGTCTTGCCCCTTTCGAGCAGGAATATCAGCCTTCATATAAAGGGGATGTTTATAGCCGTGCAGCAGCATATCATCAAGGTACTGTATGGATTTGGTTGATTGGTGCATTCATTGACGCATGGGTTCGAATACACGGTTCCAGTACTCAAGCCATTAAAGATGCACGAAAGTTATACTTTCAGCCTCTGCTCCGACACATTGGAGAAGCTGCTATTTCGCATCTTCCTGAGATCGCCGATGGTGACGCTCCACACTGCTCAAGAGGTTGTCCTTGTCAGGCTTGGTCTGTTGCAGAAATTTTAAGAACTGATTTAAGTGTCTTAATTGAAAAATGACAAAGAAATGTGCACAAGGAATACTTAAACTGTGCTATTTATAATTTGATGAAAGGAAGTCAGAAAACTACTTCCAAATAGAGCGCGTCATGGAAGATTATAAAGGAACGGATTGTGACGACTCAGCCCCAAGTTGTCAGCAATTAAGAGAACAAGAGGAGAAATTAAGAAATCTTTTAGCTCAACTTTTTCTAATTAGTCAAAATGACTTATGGGAAGCCTCGGCTGCTATCCATGATCGTATCTTGCAGTTACTAAACATTGCTCACCTAAGTGTTAGCACATACCTTAAAACAGCAGAAAACACAGTACAGTCAACCCTTGATCTTTCACAACTGACAGAGCTTAAAGAAAAGATTGCAGCTTCTATTGAGGAATCACAAAGATTAATGCTGGAGCTTAGTTCTCCAATTCTCAAATACTTTGGGCTTAGTTCAGCGCTTGAAACATTAGCCGAAGAAAAGCGGAATCAAAACAAATCCAGAATTGTGCTTGAATACAATAAATCGCACTTTAGAATTTTCGAACATTTAGCTCAACTTAGTTTTTCAATAATCAGTGAACTAATAATTCTATCAGAAACTCACTTCGAATTGCCTGAGATAAGAATAAAAATAAACTGCGATTCTAAATCTCTGCAAATATCAATTGACTGTCCTTTAGCTCTTAAATCTATCAAGCAACTTGCTTCGACTAAAAATATTTTAAATATGGAAAGGCAATTACCAAAAGATCCAAATGACAAAAGATTATTAAAGCTTGCACTTCAAAAAGAATTATGGATGATTTTTGGTGGGAAGTTTCTCTTCTCTTCCATTAACGATCGAGAGTTCAAACTAAGATTGGAGATGCCTTTATAGTTATAGCTTCACGGAAAATAAGGCCAACAAAAAGAGTTTTGATTGAAATTACTGAAATTTATGGATTTTTTTATAAAAAAAGATCTTGAAACTTGTCTTAAGCAGGAACAGAGTCAAATTATAAGAGGGTTTAAGCATGGGTTGCTTCTATAATTTGTTTTTTGAGATGAGATATGGCTATCAACATAGTATTGATTGAAGATCATAAATTGATGTTACAAGGGCTAAAAAGTCTTCTTAATGAACAGCAAGATTTTAAGATAGTTGGAGAAGCTGAAAATGGGGAAGAAGGACTTCGACTAGTTAAAGAATTAAAGCCTGAAATAGTAATTCTAGATGTCATGCTTCCCTCAATGAGTGGAATTGATGTGGCCAAAGAAATCTCTAACTTGAACTATCAGACAAAAATTGTTGCTATATCTGCTTATTCCAACCGACATTTCGTACTTGAGCTCTTAAAGGCGGGTGCTGCTGCATATTTGCTTAAGCAGGATGCCCTTGAAAGTCTCGTCCAAGCTATACATGCGGCAATTCAAGGTGAGTCGATTTATTTGAGTTCACGAATCAAACAGCTTGTTGTTGATAACTTTGCCAATAAATATGCGACTAATGGGATCCAAGCTCCTAGTCAACTCTCAGAACGTGAATTTCAGATCCTCCAATACTTACTTCAAGGTAAGTCTTCAAAAGAGATTGCGGCGGATGCAAATTTAAGTTTGAAGACTATCTCAGGTTACAGAACTCAGATTATGAAAAAATTAGGAGTCCAAAATATTGTTGAATTAGTCAAATATGCCCTGAAAGAAGGCTTGATTCCGCTTGATTGAGAGTCCAATGGGAAGTCCAATGGAAGTCCAATGGGGAAGTCCAATGGTGCCACCCTATTTTTTAGCAACTTTTGATTGATTTTTTCGATTACTAAGCGAACACGAACTTAGTTAATCGAAAGAGAGGTCAAATGAGAAACAGAAGGGATAGGAGAGCAGCCAATAAACTTGTAGTCCATATAACTAACCGTACGGTGTCGGGCCTGCCATTTGTTTGCAGGCTTTTCATGTCGTTGATAATTCGAATGCTTCTTGCCAGAGCCCAGAGCCTCTTCCAAGTCCAAATCTGCCACTTTCAATGGATGGGGAATCATTTCCATATGATCCTAGCTGGA
>JAAZON010000512.1 GCA_012797725.1 SAR324 cluster bacterium
CTCCGGTACTAACACGGGGCTAATTTCAGTTTCTCCACCTCCTTGAGCAGCGGGAAGTATGGCTTGATTGCATGCAAGGCGAGCACGGATTAAATTGCAAGGGATAGGAGTTCCTTCTGGACTGGTAAAGCCCCAGGGGTGAGAGGGATCTGATGGTGATAGGCCAGAAAGAGAATTGTTATACTTCCATCCGATCCTTTCACTGCTAAATGGTTTTTTAGTGTTATCTGGGAAAGTTGGCGGATCCCTTCCAATATCTAGATCATGGACATAGGCCTTTACAAAACCAATTATTTCATATGGTCGAGTGTCCATAATGGCTTCCTTTGAGGCGCTTAAGTCTCTACAACTCTTAGCCTCCACATCAACATCAGCTATTACAGCCAACGATATTTCCCAGACAGGCAGTGTATTAAAATGATTCTGATAGGGCGTTGTGGAAGTTGGTGGAGTAGGGTTATTCAAAAGATCTATCGTGGGGTCGAAAAAGGCTATCAATCCGCCACTCTGACTTGTACCAAAATAATCCCAATGTCCCCAGCCGCTTCTTCTTGAGTTGCAGGTACCTCCAGTTTCACCAGGCCAAAAAGTGGGATTGGGCTTTGGATAAAAACCGTTAGTAGGGGTAGAAGAGCCGCAGCTGGAGTTGGTGAAAAAATAGGAGTTATAGTTGAGATTAATCGCGTTTCCTGTCCATTTGTCAGGCCTTAAACTGCTAATCGAATCGAACTCAGGATTGCTTTCCCCAAGTACGCCGTCCGTGTTTATTATGCGTTTCCATATCTTTTCTTCACTTTCAGTCGTTTTCAAACCGTCTGCGAAAACAAAAAATTTGCCACCAATACTCGCGTTTGTATTATTTGTCGTAATTGCAGCTGCAATCGTTTCTTCTGAAAGCGTGCCGGGATTTGTTCCTCTGTCCACGGGCATTCCAATTACCCCATAATTGTTAAAGGGTTTTTGATACCTTGGGCTAGGCCAAAAACAAGCCTGATCAGTCTGTTGAGTTGAGTCACTAACACAAGACAGGGAGGATGATTCGAGCAAAGACTTCCAATAGTACCTATTATTAATACTCGCAGGTTTTGGATCCCAAAAGAACTGAGGTATATTCCCACAATTAGCCTCTCCTTGCGGACAGTGCTGACTAGTTGCGGTAAAGAGTCGGTCAGCTAAGCAGAGGTCTGTTGGGTTATAGTCGCCGGTATCATCAAGAAGCGCACAAACATGTATGGCCATTGGTGCAGTAGGAAGCAGCTTGGGCAGGCTGACTACAGCCGTTGCATTTGCTTTTGTGTAAAGAAATCTACCAACCCTCGTATTCGCGTTAATAGATTTTTTCATTACTAAAGTCACTCGAACCGCATTGAAAGCCATGAAATTGGGCATTCCAGGATGTCTTTCTTGCCAGGAGCCTTCAAATGATTCAAATTTACCATTCTTGTTTGAATTATCTTGTGGCCAGCGTCCCCTTGGCGGCCGACGTAACACTTTACTTTTTGGTAGCCAGCGTCCCCTTTCAACCTTAGCCTCAATTTCATAGTTGGGAGCTTCTTTGATTTTGGATGCGAGCATTCGATTGCTTCCAGCGAGTGATAAGTCTTGAGATGCATCGAAGCGGTTATTTAGACTAGATGACTGAACTACTTGAAGTGCGGCTTCTCTTGCATTATCCCAACGTTGCCTTGCTGTACAGGAGGGGCAAGGTTGCGATCCTATAGCGCTCGCTCCAGCAAGAGCTGCGGCATCGGCCAAATTCTGTAGTTCATTCGTCGTTGTTAAACGACTCGTCACTCCGATTGCTCGACCCGGGATACTGCGTTTGACCTGAATCCTATCAGCGAATGACGGAGTAGTTTGTACAGCAATACAAAGAGCCAATAAAAATAGGATCTGTCTCATAATCAAAAACTCCCCCCCTGTTCCGTTCTTAACAATCATTTTTGCTGCCGCGTTTCTCTACATACTGTGGGGCATGTGACAGAAAACAGCTTAAAAAAGCAAGGCTAACTTTAAAAATAGGATTTGTCTCATGATCAAAAGCTCCCACTTGTCCCGTTTCTAATAATCCTTTTCACTATCACGTTTCCCTTCATATAACAGCACTTGGAACCGGGAACAGCGTAAAATGAAAAGGCTTCTTTGCTAGTGTCATTCCACAGAACATACTTGAACCAACCAGGGTTTTCTATGTAAAAATGTTCTTAAGGCGCAACACTAGAGCGACTCGGAATTTACACCATTTCTTAGAGCAAATCATCAAAATTTATTCAGTGAACCAACAAATCGAATTTGTTGAGTATTTCTTCTACTGTACCCCCGCTAACAAATCGAATTTGTTGAGTATTTCTTCTAACAAATCGAATTTGTTGAGTATTTCTTCTAATTTGTTGAGTATTTCTTCTACTGTACCCCCGCTA
>JAAZON010000513.1 GCA_012797725.1 SAR324 cluster bacterium
CCAGTGATGATACCTGGAGAAGAGATTACAATTCCTTATGTATATTATTTTGGTGATCTGGCAAGTTATATTGACAAAATAATTTATCTTGAAAAAGCTAAGCCTGAAGAAATAGCTACTTTGCGTCCTTTTGTTCCAAAACCTAGGGGAGAAAGATACTAAAGATTAAACCCACCTACTTAGGGCTGGAATTCTTGGGGTATTTTCTTGTGTTTGAGGAATTTGTCGAAAATGGCTATCATTTTTGCCAATTATATTAGAGTTGGTCAGAAATTATGGCACGCATCATTGACGATATTTCACGAACTTTCAATGAATTTCTTTTGCTTCCAGGACTTACCAAGAAAGAGCACACGTTAGAGAATATAAAGCTGAAAACTCCCCTTCAGTCATATTCAAAAGAGAATGGACTTGGCAAGTGTCTCAATGTGCCGTTTGTTTCGGCAGCTATGCAATCTGTTTCGGGAGATACTTTGGCCATAGCCCTTGCAAGAAAAGGTGGTAGTGCATTTATCTTTTGTTCTCAACCTATTGAGACGCAGGTTGGGATGGTGAGGTCTGTAAAGGAGCACAAAGCCGGTTTTGTTGAATCCGACTCAAATTTGTCTCCACAAGCAACGCTTCGTGATGCCATCAAACTTCGTCAAAAGACAGGTCACTCTACTATTGCTATTACGTCAGATGGAGGACGCCATTCAAAACTTCTTGGGATTTTGACAAGTAAAGACTTCTGGGAGTTCAAAGATGACTTGAATCTGCCAGTCTCAGATTTTTTTACACCTCTTGAAAAGCTTGTGCTTGCTGAAGAAGGAGCAACGTTGCAGGAAGCAACTGAAAAGCTATGGAAAAACAAGAAAGAATGTTTGCCGGTCGTTGATAAAAATGGGAATTTGAAAGCTTTGGTATTTAGACGAGACTATTTTGATCATAAGTCTAATCCCGATGAACTGACTGATGACAGAAAACGTTTATTTGTAGGTGCTGCTCTTAATACAGTTGACTATAAGGACCGAGCAAAAGCGCTTATAGAAGCTGGTGCAGATTGCCTTTGCTTTGATTCATCAGATGGATATTCGGAATGGCAGTGTGAAGCCGCCAAATATCTCAGGCGAGAATATGGTGATGCGATAATATTAGGAGGAGGCAATGTCGTTACTGCAGAAGCCTTCCGGTATTTGGTTGAGGAGGCCCAGCTGGATTTTGTTAAAGTTGGAATTGGAGGAGGCTCGATCTGTATCACCAGAGAGCAAAAGGGGATCGGTCGCGGTCAGGCATCTTCGCTAATTGATGTCGTGCAAGAAAGAGATCGTTATTTTTCGGAAACTGGGCGCTATATTCCAATTTGCTCAGATGGCGCTATTAACAACGACACTCACATGATTATCGCCCTTGCTTTGGGAGCGGATTTCTTAATGATGGGAAAGTACTTTGCAATGACAGAGGAGAGTCCAACAAAAAAGTTTGTGTATAAGGATCGACTATATAAACCTTATTGGGGAGAGGGTGCTAACAGAGCGAGGAACTGGCAGCGATATAAACAATCTGAACGGCCTGAGCTGATTTTTGAGGAAGGGGTGGATGCTTTTGTTCCATATGGAGGCGCATTGTCACATAAACTCGATGTTTCAATTGCAAAGATTAAGGCTGCAATGTGCAATATCGGGGTCTCAACCATTAAAGAATTTCATGAGAAGGCAGTTCTTACCAGGGTCTCTGAACTAACGATAAGAGAAGGCGGTACGTCAACAGTGGAACAGCTCGATAGGATTGGAATGGAGCAGTCAAGATAAAGTGGCATTATATCAGTCAAACGATCGTATTATTTTAGCCTCAGCCTCACCCCGCCGAAAGGAGCTGCTTTTAAGCACAGGACTGCCGTTTGAAATCGAAATATCGAAGCATGATGAGAGCTCTAAATATGGAGAAGAGCCGAAGTCTTACGCTCGTCGAATTGCGAAAGAAAAAGCAGAGTGTATTGCAAAGAACAATCAGCAGGCATGGGTTATAGGAGCTGATACTATCGTTGTCTTAAATGGCAAAGTCTATGGGAAGCCAGAGAATCATCAAGAAGCAATTCAAATGCTGGAAACATTACAAGGGAAGACACATCAAGTAATAGGCGCCTTTGCTGTTTTAAGGAAGGATAAGGGTATTGCGCGTGTTGAGAGTCACTCAACTGATGTTACAATGCGTCCTTTATCAAAACAAGAAATTGAATCTTATGTGGCATCTGGAGAACCGATGGATAAAGCAGGAGCATACGCCATTCAAGGTGCAGGGGCATCTTTTATTGAGGAGATTAGAGGCTCTTGTACTAATGTGGTAGGATTAAATTTATCGGCTCTTTTGCGTGTGCTTGTTGAGCTAGATGTAATTGGGAGTAAGTAGCCTGAGCTTCTCCATCTGAATGAACCGCAGTGAAGATTAACGCAAATGTTGCGAGATATGCGAAATAGCCCAAGGCTTGGAAGTAGTGTTAATCTTAGGAAGATGGTTTGACGGATTGTTTATAGACAATGGAAACACAATGTATACAGGAATTTATAAAGAAAAATCTTTTTTCAATAGAGTCTCGTATTAAGCTTGCTCAATCTCGTAGTCCTAATTCTTCAGAATCAATTCGCTTGCTTGCTGTTTCAAAGCATCAAGACCTGAAGAAGATAAATATTTTGCAAGATATATTTAAAAATAGAAATGTTTTGTTGCATCTTGGTGAGAGCTACGCCCAAGAGTTGAAAGAAAAGAAGAAAGAACTCGGTGAGGGAGTTTGTTTCCATTTTATAGGAAGAATACAGAAGAATAAGATTCGAGATATAGTTAGGTATTCAGAGGTCATAGAGTCAGTTGATTCAAAAGAGCATGCCATCCTAATAAACTTGGAGGGCGAGCAGCTTAGTCGAAAGATAAAAATTTTTGTTCAGGTTAATATATCAGAAGATGAGAAGAAGGCAGGATTCAATAGTGATAATGCCTTAAATTTTTTTACTAAAGTTCTTCCTGAACTTAAAAATATTGAAGTTTTGGGCCTGATGACTATGCTGAAGTATTATGAAGAACCAGAATCCGGCCGGAAAGATTATGCTGCCTTGAGGAGATTTCGTGACTTTTTGATGGGGAATGAGGCAATTAGAAAAATTTTGAAAAGGAATATGCTCGAATTGAGCATGGGGCTTTCAGAAGACTTTGAGATTGCAGTGGAAGAAGGCGCTACTGAAGTGAGAATTGGTACTGCACTTTTCGGTGAGAGAAGTTAGAATATTTGAAAGGAACACGGAGACAGAGATGATAATTCTAGCGAATTTTTTAAATGCAATAGCAAATGTACTTGGAATAGTCATAACCTTTTTTACATGGATGATAGTAATTCAGGCATTGATATCATGGGTTAATCCAGATCCCTATAATCCTATTGTTCGCTTTCTTTATGTTAGTACTGAGCCGGTTTATAGAATACTTCGCCGGGTGCTCCCACGAGGACATCTTGGTCCTGTTGATTTTGCACCTTTGGTGGCACTCTTTGTTTTGATTTTTTTGAATTATTTTCTTGTTCAAACGATTAAAGACTATGCGCTTTGGCTTCGCGCTGGGCAGCTTCCACCTGTTTTTTGAGACGTTTTTAATTGATATCTTGGTGCAAGAACTTGCAGAGTATTTTAAGGCCTTGGAATGGGATTATTAAACGTTTCTTGACTCTTTTGGTAATAATGCTTAATTAGTTTCTGAA
>JAAZON010000514.1 GCA_012797725.1 SAR324 cluster bacterium
ACGCGAAACACGGCAGGCGTCGGCGTTTTATGTTAAACGTCTATGCGCCTTACGTAGTACACAAAGCGCGTACTCCACCCTGTCGTAATTCGTATTTCGTCCTCCAGCTATCTCCCAACACTCATTTGGTTATCCCAACGCGGAACTCAGGAAGATTCTTCTCGTCCGATATATCCTCGACATGAGCTACTAAATTATCAAGCTCTAAGCAAGTAATCATTGATGTGCTGCAAAATCTGCTGCTTGGAATCAGGGAGAATTCTTAAGCCTAACCTTCTAAAAATAACATCTTCAACGGTACAAGCCTGCTCAAGCTTAATGGCCAGTTGAAGTTCCCCCTCAAGAAAGAGTCCATGTACGTCTCTAAAACAGCTCTCATCGTCTTTGACTAGTCGAAGCAAGGAGCCATAACGACCTAGAGCAGCATGAAGCAATTCATTGTTAGGCTCATGTTGGGCTGTGCAATTGAATAATTCCTTTTTGAAGTCTTCAAAGCGCCAGGCGCCCGGCATTGGTCTGTCATACAGAGATATAGCCTCATAAGGCTCTTTGCTCTTTTGAAGTACTTTTTCAATGCCAGAAAATGCCAAGTCTGGTGCGTCAAAGCTTTCTCCTCCTAAAAGAGTGAGCATACCCTGGGAATAATACCATTTCCCCGAAGTGGCGCCTTTGTTCTTAAGCCTACAACGCGCTGCACTAGTTACATGCTGAATGTTTGATGAACTCACATCAAGCTCTGGTAAATGTTTTGCTATTTCAGACAAAAGCATCTCGACATCGCCTGGCTGCACCTCGGGTTTATCGTCTGGCTTCTCTAGTTTTCTAATCTCCGCAGAAATCACAAAGCCCCCGTTTGTTGGACTAATCCCAAGGGGGAAGTCTCCTTCATCTGGCACTATGATAGCCTCTGGTCCATCCCAATGCCCCCTCATATAAAGACTCAAATCCTGCCTATAAAGCAATTCATCCGCGAACGACTGAACTTTAATACGCCCAAGAAAGGGTGTAGATGCCCCGGTGCAATTCAGAAGTACCCTACATTGACTTTCATGACGTTTGCCACTGATGGAGTCATGCCAAATAACCTCTACTGATGCATCTTTTCGTTGTGACACAACATCAACGACAGCATGATTTAGACAAGCGGCTCCTTCCTGTCGGGCTGCTAGAATACTTTCGAGTATAAATCTTGCTTCGTTTAGGGATACCTGGGAGATGCAATAATCATTTGGAGCAAGCTCTTCATATGGCCAGGTGCTTGTTTCATTAAAAAGAAAATTTTGCAAGGCTGACAAAGTACGCATCTTAAAATCTAAGAATTTACTTTTTTTTGGCAATCGATACACAATGCGTCGAGCATGCACGAGGTGTGGCGCCATTTGGGCAAGCCTTAAATACTTCTTGTGATTTCTGTATATCGATAATACATTCCAAGATTCCGAATCTAGGAAAGCCGAATGTATCGACAATGGCACACGTTCTAATGCCTGTTCTGAGTAATCATTCTTTTCTAAAAGCAAGGTCTTTAGACCATGCAGGGCCGCAAGACGGGCGCATAGAGCTCCGTGAATACCAGCTCCGGCAATAATTATATCGAAGTATTCATTGCGATCTATGAAATTAATAAGATCATCCCGTGAAAGAAACAAGTCAGGATAAGGAGCTTCGAAATGCTCCTGGAATATCTTGTAGAAGTCCTCATATGACATTTATTATCTATCCCGAAGAAAGATAATGAGCCTTCAATTCAGCGCAATATCCTTGCGATAATGTTTCCCCACAAATGAAATTTTCTCACATGCTGCATAAGCCCTTTCCCTCGCCTGCTTCAGATCCTTTCCCAGTGCTGTGACATTCAGCACTCTTCCACCATTACTCAAAAGATTAGCAGAGGCATCGAGAGCTGTACCAGCCTGAAAGACAACTACATCACTAATTCCTTGTGCTTCATGAATTCCATCTATTATTTGCCCTTTCTGAGGATTGTCAGGGTAACCTTTCGCTGCCAAAACAACACAGACACAAGCTTTTTCATTCCAGGATATATTGTTAAGACTGCCTTCTTTTTGGCTCAATGAAACCAGTAATTGAAGCAGATCTCCTTCCATGCGCCTAAGTATTGACTGAGTCTCTGGATCTCCCAAGCGCACGTTAAATTCAAGAACCTGCACTTTCCCCGATGGCCGTAGCATCAATCCTGCATATAGAAAGCCTTTGAAAGGAGTTCCTCGCTTTCTCATTGCAACCAAAATAGGATTTATTACATCAGTTTTAATAAATTCTTCAATTGCTGGACTGATTCTTGGAGTCGGGCAAACAGAGCCCATTCCTCCTGTATTGGGTCCAGCATCTTTGTCAAGCAAACGTTTGTAATCATGAGATGCTGCTAAAGGCACTATTCTCGTGCCATCAGTTGCAACGATATACGAAATCTCAACTCCGTCGAGAAAGTCTTCAACCACCACGCGACTTGCTGCGTTTTTCATCTCACTCATGCATTTTAGTGCCTCTTCCACCTCATCTCTGCTTTTGCAAACGAAAACACCTTTACCTGCAGCCAGACCGTCAGCTTTCAGAACAAGTGGTAAAGATGCCTGTTTAAGATGCGTACTTAAAGAGTTCCAATCATCAAAGATTTTTGCGCTAGCAGTGGGGACACCTGCTACGCTCATTATTTCTTTTGCAAATACTTTCGAAGACTCAAGTTGCGCAGCTTCCTGCGATGGTCCAAAGATTTTTAGCCCCTTTTCCTCAAAAGCATCAACTAAACCCAGAGAAAGAGGAACTTCAGGACCAACTACTGTCAGATCTGCTTGAATAGATTCTGCAAAATTTACAAGTCCAGTGATATCTGTGACTGGAATTTTTTCTGTTAGCGCAATTTCTGCAATTCCAGGATTGGCCGGTGCACAGTAAAGTTTTGTCAAAAGTGGAGATTGTGACAATTTCCAACAAATCGCATGTTCCCTACCCCCTGAGCCAATAACAAGGACCTTCATGCCCTTCTCTCCTTTCGTTGCAAGATAATTGGATGCTATTTAATGCCTAAAATGCCTGTCTGGAGCAAATAACAATGCCATTTCATATTTGTTGGCCATTTCTATAGTTTCTCCATCACGCATGGCTCCAAAAGGCGTAACAATAGCCGTAACTCCTGCTTGCGCCAACGCTTCCACACTATCAGGAAAAGGAAAGAATGCGTCTGAAGCAGCCACAGCTCTCACTAGAAAATGTCCATGGGTACGAGCTTTTGAAATTGCTATCTCTGTAGAATCGATGCGACTCATCTGACCTGCACCAACACTTAGGAGCATTTGGTTCTTCGCAATCACAATTGCATTTGATTTAACATGGGCACAAACAGTCCACGCAAATTGAAGATCTTCAATCTCTTGCTCAGTAGGAATTCTCTGGGACACAACCATTGTGGAATTGAGTCTGCTCACACCAGCATCTCTGGTCTGCATAAGCATTCCCCCCATAACTGAGCGCAACTCTCGAACAGTTGGAGGAACTGCTAAACATTTAAGTACCCTCAGATTTTTTCGCGTCTTTAACAGTAATAAGGCCTCCGTTTCATATTCAGGAGCAATTACAATTTCAGCGAAATCTTCCACTATCTCTTCGGTGACAGCTCCTGTAACTTTTTGATTAAACGCTATAATCCCTCCAAAATGACTTCTGGGATCTCCGCGTTTTGCAAGTTTTAATGCATCCACCAATGAAGCGGAGGAGGCAACTCCACATGGATTAAGATGCTTCATTATTACCGCTGTTGGTTTTGCCCCTTCAAAAGCCGAAATCAAAGAAAGCGCTGCATCTGCGTCGAGTATATTGTTAAATGACAAGGCTTTTCCCTGGAGCTGCTCCCAAGGTTTTTCAACTGCTCCACCCACTACTCGATAAAAGCAAGCCTCTTGATGTGGGTTTTCTCCATAGCGAAGCGACTGTTCCCTCTCAATAATACGACCATCCACTCTTGAGAAGCGCGATTGTGTATCCAAAACTCCTTCATCTGTTAAACTTGATAGATACCTAGCAACCTCAAGATTATCTTGTGCTAGAATAGTAAATACACGCTCTGCCAGTTTTTTCTTGAGACCCATTGGAATCTTGCTCACATCTTTATATGTACGCAATGCGTCAATCACCTCCTGGTAGTCCTTAGGATCAATTACAGGCATTACAGACTGGAAATTCTTTGATGCTGCACGAAGCAAAGTTGGCCCACCAATGTCAACCAATTCAATCATCTCATCAAGAGGTTTTGTCGCATCTTCTTGGATCCGTTTAACAAAGGGATATAAATTCACAATAACAATATCGATGGGAAGGGTTTCCGAGGATTCAAGTTCTGCCATGTGTGAAACTTTTTCACGCCTGGCTAAAATACCTGCGTGAATTTTGGGATGCAAAGTTTTTACCCTTCCATCTAAAATTTCCTTTTGACCTGTGTATTCTTCAATGGAGATGAAGTTGATGCCCTTGCTGCTTAGGTATTTACCAGTCCCTGTTGTAGCCAAAAGCGTAAAGCCACAATCCACAAGACATCTGGCTATTTCTTCCAAACCACGATCATCAGAGACACTCAATAAGGCTGCCTTTCCCATTGTTCGCTCTCCCAAATTTCAATAATAACTCAGTATTAGTGGCACTTCGAACTGGGCATAAGCTAACATATTACAAATTTATTGCCAAATTTATCCAAGAATCTACAGAGCACCAAACTTGAGCATTTTCGTAATTGCTCAATTAAGGGCTTAGGCTCCACTTTTCGAGCAATTACGCTTTTTATTCAACTAAACAACTCAAGTCCCAACACTGGTGAAGTTCATCATTAAAGGACATGAAAAGTATAGAGTAAGTCCTCAAATTGTGTAAGATCATTCAAGACGTTGGTCTAAATCAACGATGCGTGTGATTCTTGTTACTCGCACTTTAAAAAAAACAAAATCAGGTGTTAGTGGTGTTACCAGACAAAGAAAACAGACAAGTTGCAAATAATCATCCTCAGCTAGACACTTCATTTTCCACAGAGATGGAAAATGCAAATCCTTGCGTCCACGAATCTGCTACTGCACCTTCCGATCTAAACTGCATAAGTCTCCCAACGATATCCAGTTGCAGTTTAACCTCCGATCTTCTTGATCCTGCGTCAAAGTCCCATCAACAGAATAGCCCTCTATATGTTCACCAAACTCAAACAATTGCAACAGAGACACAAGTGAATCAAAAAACTTCCCTACTTGTTTCTTTGAAGAAAACTGCCATCTGGATCATTAACAAAGCCTTTGACCATTTAGCATCAATAAGTTTCCCTTTTTATCTTGGTCAGGCTGTGGCAATAAGACGCGCTAGTTTAGATTTAGAGAAAGACACTTTCTTCTTTCCCGCAAAGTTCAAGCATTATCAGATTAAAGATCCGTCTGTCCGTGGTAACTTTGCCTTACGATACTTTGAAAAAGTTAATTATAAAGATTTGAGATATATCGAGGATTTTGGTCCTCTTGATGAGGCACTTCGACTTGACATTATTACTCACGGGATAAGGCTTGACCCTTACAATATTCGTTTTGGCATAAAGGATTTCAACAACTTTTCCGAACATTCTCGCATGAAAATCGCATCGGTGCTTTTGGAGAAAGATCTTCGGATTTTATGCGAGCTTTTACCCTCTCTGAATTTGGATGAATCGTTTCGCATCTATTTTTCAAGAGTATTATTGGAAAAGCAGCCCTGGCTACTGACTAAATATTATAAGAACTTCTCTATCAAAGACCCGAAAGTAAGAAAACAGGTAATTCAGGATTTAATCGCAACTTCGCCTTACTCTTTGGTTCACGACTTCCCAAATTTCGACATAGATGAGGAAAAGGACAAAATCGAGCTAGTTTATCAAATAATCAATGAAAATGTATACTGTGCTGCTTTCTATTTTTCGAAATTTGAAATAAGAGACGAACAAGACCGAATTGCTCTAGCTGAAGAGATTATGAAAAAGCAGCCTGGTTTACTTTCAGAGTCGATGCGCGAGTTCCAAATTAGCTCTGAGCCTGTATTGAGAAATCTTTTTGTTCGAGAGTTCTCAACATCGCCTTTTAAAGCATTATTAAATGTAAGAAGTTTTGAATGTTTTTCAGATAGAGAAATTCGTGAATTTCTAGCCGAGTATTTTTTGGAAAGGCTCAAGTCCTATACCCTTCCTCAAGTTTTTTCCGATGAGATGTTGACCTTAGCTTCCCATCTTCCAGAGATACTTAACGATCCGCAAATAAACAATTTGCCGAGAATAAAACATGCAGGGATTTTATGTGAAATCGCAGCTGAAGCGACTGGAAACAGAAATTTCCTTAGAATAAAGAATGCCTATGAAGCCGAAATCAAGAGCCAAATTGAATGCACTATGCTTTGCTCTGAACTACTGAGCTCACTCAAATCTTTACCGTCCGAATTAGAAGGAAAAGAGCTTTCAAGATGGGCGCTTCGAAAGATCTCCGCTTTCAAAGAGCTATCATTTAGTGAGTCATTAAGTTCAAATGCAATATCTGAAACTTATAGATCCATACTCGATCTTACAAACGTGTTCATAGGAAATAGAGTTGTAATGCAGAACAAAAGACCGGGAGACTGTCTGCAAATCGAAGAAAAATGCTGGAATCAAAGAAAATCAAATGAGAAGCTCAGACTACTTTTATCATATGTAAAAGCATATATGTTACTGGAGAAAGATCCGTCCCTTTGCTTCCCAGAAAAACTGACAATTTGTCCTGACAATCTAGACTCGGTGACGTCCCAAATAAGAGAAAAAACCTTTGATAAATTCAAGGCTCAATTCAAACTTGACTCGAACGCCATTGACGATTTTAACAAACTAGTCGAAAGATGGGGAGGAGACTTAAGTCCCTTGGTGATTTTGTACGCACGGCTTGGCAATGATCCGAAGTGGAACAATGAAGTTCCAATTATAGAAAAAATCGTCGAAGAATGTTTGAGAGACAGATTTCTGGACTATAAATACAAAGATCCAGCAGCAAGGGAGCAGATCTCCATGTTGTCGGTCCCACAACTGAAAGCATGGCAAGAGAACCCTCTCAAGGTCAGATATATCACTCCAAAAGCCGAAGATGAATTCTCCGACCAAGAGAGAGCTAGACATGCTCTGAGCATTTTCGAAACAAATCTGATATTACATATCCCTAAAGAGTGGATGGAGATTTGTTATGAAGTTCCAAGCGGTCTGGACCAAAAAGAAATCCTACGAGACGCAAAGATGCAAGCTAAATCATGCAATGCTCCTACTGCCTGCCTCCTGGTAAATGCACTGGGATTTAGCTTGAGAAACAATGAACTCGACAAAGCTCGTTCAATACTGTCCACACTTATGGGAAATGGTGAGGCGCTTGGCTTGTCTGAGAATGCGCAACTCAGATATGATTTTCA
>JAAZON010000515.1 GCA_012797725.1 SAR324 cluster bacterium
TCTTTTGAGCAAGCGCCATCATCTCTGCTCGGATTGCTGGACCAAAGATCGTCTGAATATTTGCTGCCCTTGATTCAAGATCCATGACGGCTTTTGGTAAAATGTCATTCAAGAAGAGTTTGCGGCGCTTTTCAAAATCAATACTAATCCTTCGTAATTGGGCCTCAAAAAGTGGTCCAAGATCTTGAAGACTCTGGCGGGCATTCAAAGCGGCAAGTTCGAGTGCTTGAAGTCGCTTCTCTGACTCTTCAATGGGGCGTTCCAGGGCTAAGATCTGCTCTGATATGGCCGAAGATAGAAGCAGTGAAAGCCTCCGTAGAGCTCGTGCTGCCATGTCAATCACAAGGGTGTCACTGGCATTTGTGCAAAGGCCATTTAAAGTTTCCTTCAACTTATTCCAATCTCTTGTCCCCATATGATTTTGCCGCTGCTCAAGAGCACTCACCTCATATATATCTTCAATAGGATGTCCTAAAGCTTCGGCTAGAACAGACCTTGCAAACTCACGGCCTTGAACAAGCTCTTCGGATGTTAATCGATCGGCTTTGTTCAAAACAAATATGAAGTTTTTAATAAATTGCGCTAGCTCTTTTATAAGTTTAAGTTCCTCGGCGGTGATGGGAGGATCTGAGCCTATAACAACAAGGGCAGCATCAACATGTGGGACAAAGCTCCATGTGGCCAAGCTGTTTGCTTCAAATATAGACCCAATACCCGGTGTATCTGCGAAGCATAGGCCTGAGGAGAGTATGGGGCTTGGGATGTAAACTTCAACTGCTTTAACGCGCTTAACATTCCCTGGATTCTTTTCCTCAGAAACATATTCGGCAAGATCGTTCAGTGCAATTTCAACCCATTCGTTATCGTCCTTTCGAACTCGGGCCGAATGCTCTCCGTAGCGAACCAGTGTAGGAATAGACGTTAGCGGAACAATTCCTGTCGGCAACACGTCTTCATCGATAAGTGCATTAATGAGAGTTGATTTGCCTCTCTTAAATTGCCCCAGACAGGCGACGTAAAATCGGCCTTCCACAACTCGCGTTTGAATCGTATGTGCCTCATCGACAAGCTCTTTCAGGCCGATAATCTGAGCAATTTGCTGAACTTCGTCGAACGCTTGTATGTACCTTTCTTTGGAATAGTGCATGTCCCTCAAAATGTCCCGTATCAATACATAAGACCCTGCATTTAGCAGGGTCTTATAGATGCTGCTCTCCCTGCCTTTAAAGTGGCGTAGGAGTCATCAGCTCTGAAGGAGCATTTAAGGGAGAACTCCATCTCCTAAAGAGAATAATAGACAAGTACCTCTTGTCAGGCAAGTCGTCGCCTGAGTTTGTATGGGATATTCGGGATGTTTCATTGTAGAATAGAGATCTGGGTATTATTGCTGCTTGTGTCCACTGACCTTCTGAGGCTTGGAAAGAATAATTTGTTGAGAGATGCCAAATAGTGATAGGCTTAGCCTCGGCCAAGACCAGCGAAATCTTCTATCGGAAAATTAAAAATCCCCCTCGCTCGCTTAAAACCTTATATCTTTTGCAATATGAACAAATTATAGGCAAGGTTCCTTACGTTTCATTTGATGGCATCTCCCAATACCTGAAGAAATAATTTGCGCTACTCGTGAAGTCCGTGCATTTTAGATTATGTTTAGTCCAGCTTCGATATCAAATTTAAAAGGTTTTTCCAGCACTTTGGCTAAGACCAAGGTAGTATCGAACAATATGGTCGAATGTTCGTTGCTATTATGGAAATGATTCAAGACCAAATATGTCCTTTTGGAGTGAAACTTCAAAAATATCGGAACCGGCTTTCACCGCAAGAACGGAAAATGAGGCTCGATGCTGAAGGTCTCTGTACTCATTGTGTGTTCAAGAGCCTGCTCTTAAAGTTGCAAATATTGTTCCAGGTGTGTGCGTGGTGGATGCCTTTTGCGGAGGTGGGGGAACAGCGATTGTGTTTGCTCCTGCAGGGAAAAAAAAGGTTATCGCCATTGACCTAGATGCTGAAGGATTAGAAATGGCAAAATATAATGCTTGCATTTTTGGTGTGGAGAAAAATATATTTTTCCTATTTGAGATGATAGCCTAGACTTGATTGCCAGTATTGAAGCTGATTCAATTTATCTAGCACTGCCCTTGGGAGGGTCGTCTTACGTTGATGCGAAGACTTTTACGCTTGATAACTTTTGACCTAATGGAAATGCGACTCTAGAGTTGGTTTTTAAGTTAGGGAGGCATGCGCTCATGCATATTCCTAAAGATTTTGATTTTAACGACTTCAAAAAGTTTGGCCGACCATTTTGGATCTATCCTGATTACTACAAGAACGAGCTCTTAAGTTTTGCAGTGCTTTTCGAAACCGTAACAGCGAAATAAAAGCATTTTAAGTGTCCACCCATACTTTACTGGAGCATGAAAAATATGATCAAAGCAAATTCTCCAATATCAATTTCCTGACCTTAACAGCAGCAAGATGACCTTCGCCCGGAATCTCGATGATTTTTGCGCCGGTGATCTTTGAGGCATTTGCAAGCATCATGGAAGGCGGAACAAAGCGATCGTCAGTGCCATGAATGAAGGTAACGGGGACTTGAATCTCAGACAAATCAAAGCCCCAGTCGTTTGACATAAGTTGTAGGTCAAGCACTGGACCACGTACGCCTTGAGCAAATGCTTCGTTAATAGCTTGCCCGAATATTGCACGCACCTGTGAATCGCTAACAAGTTTTCGATCTGTTGAATTAAAAGCACAACCGATAAGCAGTGAACTGCTGCAGGGGAAATGACGAAGGAGTCCGGCGGCAAAGTAGGCCAAGCGAAGTCCCGTCCTTGATCTTTTTTGGAGCATCCCTATAAGGAAACGATGAAGAGGCTTCATTTGCTTCAGGATCTGAGGCTCTTTAAGAGAGGAGACTCCGCTTACGACCACAAGCTTTTCCACTAAGGAAGGAAGTTTGCAAGCAGATACCAGGCCATAAGGAGTGCCCCCAGACAATGCGAGGATAGATATTTTCGAGAGAGAAAAAAATGTTAAGGTTTGTTGGATATCTTTCGGCCAATCCACAATACGTCGCTCAGGGTAGAAAGTAGAACCCCCAAAGCCAGGCCTATCAATTGATAAGATCGTGATTCCTAAACTTCTTGCTATATCATCCAAGAATAAGGCCTCAAGTCTCGAGCTAGGAAAGCCATGACAATATAATGTGGTCTTTTGAAAGTCTCCTTTGCCCAGCACGGAACAATTAAGCAGCCTATTAGAAACTTCAATATTAACCGTTCTAATTCTATTATCTGTTTTCATAGAGGCAAAGGATAATTCAATTTAAATAGTCTAAGCAATGATGGAGTATCCGTTAAGCCCCTCAGTTGGGCTGCGATAGAGATGAAATATGCGTATTTTATCTCTATGCACAAAAAGGCTTTGTGACTAAAATTACTTTGTCGGTAAGGGCTTCTTGGCTTTTATTGTGTTGATGTCCCCTATACGGCAGGTCTTTTCCAAGTTTTCTGGCAAATGAAACAGGTTTTTTTGTTGCTGGCAGTAGTCTCGCTTCTTCCCTTCTTAGTATTCGAAGGCGCACTTCGTGTCACAGCTCCATTAAAGAAACAGGTTGGAGTCAACCGTTCGGATAAAGATAGAAAACGTGATATTAACATCCAGGGAGTTCGCGCCTCTGGTCTTGTTCCAAGTCGCTTCAATGGATTTAGAATCTTGGCATTGGGGGACTCCTTTACTAGTGGATTGGCACTTAAAAATCAAAATACGTGGCCAAAGCAAACAGAGAGAGAACTTCTAAAAAATTTTGACAATATCGAAGTGCTAAATGGCGCTAAACCAGGTCTTGATACCACACGCGAGTTAAGGCGTTTTAGAGAGAAACAGGCTGCCTTAAATCCAGATCTTGTCGTTGTTGGCTTCTTGATTAATGATTGCACCCGACTGTGTTCTAACTGTGGTCCAGTCAAGGTGAAGAAAAGAGTGGATAATCTAATTTCTAATCCAAGAGGCCTTGATGAGCATTTATATATTTTTCGTTATCTTCATGTTGGGTTTCTTAAGAGAACTTTAACAGAGCAGACGATCTCAGCACACCTTGAGCCTTATCAAATGGAGTCAAGCGCCTATAAAGAGTGCACTCAGGCATTTAAGGATTTTAAGGATCTCTCCACAAGATCAAATTTTAAGTTAGCAGTAATTATTTATCCAATGCTCTTTCGTCTTGACGAGGACTACCCCTTCACCGCGGCACATAAAAAGATCATGGCTTATTTAGAGTCTCTAGATATTGCAGTGCATGATCTCAGTCCTGCTTTTTTTGGCCACAAGGACACATCTCTTTGGGTGAAGCCTTATGATTCGCACCCTAATGCCAAAGCTAACAGAATTGCAGCTTCAGCCGCTGTGCCTTTCATTAGTCAGTTCATTCCCGAGCGATTTAAAAAAGCGCCTTTATCTCAATCTTAAAGCTTGCATTCAGTTGTCCGGGTTGGCACTTTCCCTATCAATGTAATCTGTTGCTTTCTGATATTCTTAATGCTCTTGTCGAGCCATCTGAGATAATTTCTTGCAGCTCTCGTTCGCTTCTTGCATTCAGCAACGGGACCTGCGCAAACACCGCCTGGAGCAGTATAGCGTGCGATTTCTTTGCGAATCTTAAGAGAAAGATTGTACATCTTGTTTACACTCTTAATGTATTTTGAAATTGTCTCTGTGTTAATGGTTACTTCTGCACAAAAGGCATTCTCTATACACTCGAGCGTAGTCTTGGGAAGTGCAGCCAAGTAATTCAACATTTCTTTGTAGATCTTTTCATTTTGAGTCCTAAACTCCAGGCGCAATTTGTTGTATTTGGTGAGTTTAGATATAAATACGACATTAAAATTCCTTTGTTCAAAAGATTTCTGTCGTAAATCTCTTATCAAACTCGAGTAGTCTAAACTTTCGCAGCTAATACACTCTTTTTCCGTCGGGGGACATGGGGTTGGAGTTGTCTGTAATATCCCAGTTGTCGGAGTTGGTGTCGGTGTATCAGGCACTGCCGTAGGAGTGTTTGCGGGTGGGAATGTGTTCGTGGCAGTTTGTGTAGCCGTCGCGCTTGCTGTTGATGTTGGAGTGGCTGTAGCCGTCTCTGTGGCTGTTGCAGTAAAAGTTGCCGTTGCAGTCTCTGTAGCAGTAGCGGTCGAAGTGGCTGTTGCGGTAGCACTTGCTGTTGGGGTAAAGGTGTTGGTCGCCGTTGCAGTGGCAGTTGCTGTTGGAGTAAAGGTCTCCGTAGGTGTCGCGGTAGCAGTTGCTGTTGGGGTAGCCGTCTCTGTGGCAGTGGCAGTTGCTGTTGGAGTCGCAGTCTCTGTAGCAGTAGAGGTTGCAGTGGATGTTGGAGTCGCTGTTTCGGTAGCGGTTGCTGTAGCAGTTGGAGAGGCCGTAGCTGTAGCTGTGGCGGTAGCAGTTGCCGTTGGGGTGGCGGTCTCTGTGGCAGTTGCAGTTGCTGTTGGAGTCGCAGTCTCTGTAGCAGTAGGAGTTGCGGTTGAAGTTGGAGTCGCTGTTTCAGTAGCAGTGGCAGTCGCTGTTGGGGTTGCCGTCTCAGTGGCTGTAGCTGTGGCTGTGGCAGTAAGAGTTGGCGTTGGGCACATGGTTACAGTCTCTGTGGCTTGATTGGAGGTGGTTGGATTACTCTTTGAGTCTAGTGCCGTGCCTGTAGCTGTGTTGGTCGTATCTTCCGTTAGTGTGGTTGAACATTTAAAGACCCAGGTTTCAGTAAGATCAAGAATCCAGTTAAGGTCTGTGTCACCGCTTTCATAAGCTACAGGTGTGCATTTATCGTCTGTAACTTTTGGCTGCATTAAAGGATCATCACCTGTGTTTGTAAGCTCGTAAGTGTATGTAACCGCATTACCGGCACAAACTGTCTTTTGATCCGCAGTTTTAGTGAGAAGCATCTCAGGACTGATGACATTTACTGTCGCCGTATTCGAGCTGTTTAGAGCAATATTTGTTATAACATCTACACCTATTGCTGTCCCTGTGTTTAAGGTGTCGATATTTAGGGTGGTAGCGCATGTATAGGTCCAATCTTCCCCTGGGCTAAGAATGCTGTCGCCTCCAGTGTCTCCACTTACATAAGTTACGGGGCTGCATTTGTCGTCATTAACAATTACGTTCTTAACATCACCCGTTCCACTGTTTGTGACATGATACGTGTAGGTAACGGTGGTGCCTTTATAAACAAGATCTGCGTCAGGGGCTTTATCTATGTTAATACTTCCAAAAGGCCCAGGCAGGCTAACGCCTGTAGGTTGGCAAACGCTATTGTTGGTATTACTAGAGTCATTAAGTGCTGTTATTGTGACTGAATTACGGAGACTTTCCTTTCCGGTGCAGGGGCTATCACCGCCGTTGCCAATAGTAGCGCTTGCTAAGACTTTCACTTTTATTAAAAGTTTTACTGTCTCCAAGGGGTTTAAGAAATCAAGATTGCAGTCTATTGTTCCACCAGTGGCTGCTCCATTATGCTGACAAGAGGTAGGGGAGCCCTGGGTATCGACAACAGAAATGCTCATAAAGCTTGTATTCGAGTCTAGTGTATCGACTAAACTAACCTGGTTTGCTACAACGTCTCCGGAATTATTCGTGACTTCGATCGTGTATATAAGCTCTCCAAGGAGGTCGACAGGATCTGGCGCATCTATTTTTTGCACTGAAACGTCTGCTTTCTTATCGAAGAAGTCAGAAACCTTCATGAGTGGTATTGTTTGGCTGCCTGAACCAACGAAGGCCGAATGCACATTTCCATGGGTACCAATCGTAATATAGTCTTGAAGGGCGACCCAAACTTCCACAATTACTTCATTTCCATTTGAGAGACCTTCGAGATTAAAAGTGCCACGTAGCTCATCTCTGAGGTCTGCTTCTGTAAAGGAAGCAACTTTCTCGGGGCCGAGTAGGTTCTTACTGGCAGTGTCTCCAGTATCTACAAAAGCACAAATAATCTGAGAGTAGCCAAAGGCCTGATTGTTAGTAGTCTCTTGGGCAAAGTCCAGAGAAAAACTTGTTTTGCCATTTTCTGCTGCGGTGCTGCCAGAAACTTTTACTTTAACTTCAAATGCTACCACTTGGCCTAGTGCAAGTGATTGAGGAGCCAAGCTTTCAACTCCTGTGTTGAAGTCAGCATTTGGCAACAAAGTGCTACCAGCCTTTCCTGAGCTCGGACAAAGAGGTGAAAGCTGACTTGGTTTAAGACGTTGGTATAAAGTTGGATTTGCCGCGCTGAAATCGTATGAGTAAGAAGCTCCGAGGGCGCTGTCTGTATGAAGAAATATGATGAATGTTGAGATCAGGCTAAAGAAAAATTTAAGAGAAGAAAGAATTGGAAAGTCATCCTTCAACAGCGCTATCTTGTAAAAAGACTCTTGCGCTCTTGTCTCTTCCTTAGCCATGGCGAAGCTCCTTGTCTGCAAATGTTCAATTTCTTTGAAATGGCATAAGGGCAAATTATAACACACAAGTTGAACTAAACAAAAAGAAAGCGCTCGAAAATAAGGGAAACCCTGGCGCTTCCGTAGAGGCCTTAACGCTGATGGTAAATGCTTTAAGACCTCTCGAAAGGGTGTAACTTACTGAAAACTTTTCATTGCATTGGTAATCTACCTACGGTATGTCCCAATCAGGCAAGTTTCTGCAATCACATGACCTTTAATAGCATTTAATAATCCAGCCTTATCAAGTCCTGGTTTGAGATCCATTGCCTTATCAAGTGCGAAGAGTTTGAAATAATAATGATGTGTGCCATGCCCTGGAGGAGGCATGGGGCCTCGGTATCCAAGACTCCCCCAGGAATTTTTCCCCTGCAATGCGCCAGGAGGTTCAGTCAAAGAGGGCTCTTGAGGTCTCGCTTCTGGTATTTCATGTACTCCAAGTGGAATTTTATAAAGAACCCAATGTACCCATGCTTCTTTGCTTGGGGCATCCGGATCATCACAGATAAGAGCAAGCTCTTTTGCTTCTGGTGGTGGGCTACTCCATTCAAGTCGTGGTGATACATCGTCACCTTCTCCGGTGTAGCGTCTGGGAATTTGGTCATTGTGCTTAAATGCTGTGCTGATGATTTCCATCTTAGGACTCCCCGTAGAAATTTCATTAAGGGATAACACGACAACTATACAACAAATTACCTTAATTAGAGAAAGATATTGCAAACTGGCAATTTGTCTTCTGGACATGAAAGAATAATATTCCAAAATATGAGAATAAAAAACCAAAATCGCCTAACGTATTCGCAATTCAATGTTCCAAAATTGTTTTTGTAATAAGTAAGTAGTAGCAGATAAAGTCTCAAATTTGAGTGCCTTAGCTTTCCATTGCCCATAGCAGATGCCATAATATTATCGAGATTATCTTAAAGGTTTGAATTGCGTAAATTTGAAGGGTTTAGTTCGAGTGGAAGAGCAACTCGTATGATATTTTGTTTTAATGGAGGTAGTCATGTGCTTAGCCGTACCAATGCAGCTTAAGAGCATAGATAAGCATACGCGTAAGGGGGTAGCTCATCTGGCTGGGGTAAAATATGACGTCGATCTTTCTTTGTTAGAAGATGTTAAAGAAGGAGGTTATATCATCGTGCATGCCGGTTTTGCGATCGAACAATTGAATGAAAAAGAGGCCGAAGAACGCATTGCTTTATTCAAAGAGTTGGCTCTGCATAACGACAAGAAAGCATGAAGTACCTTGAGGAATTCCGAAATTCAGATACAGCAGAAACCTTGAAAAGGCGAATTGAGGCTGCAGGGAAGGAACTTTTAGCCACTCATCCGCGAATTTGTATAATGGAAGTCTGTGGTTCTCATACTATGGCAATTGGGCGTTATGGCATTCGTGGTCTTATGCCGAAAAATATCGATCTGATAAGTGGTCCAGGCTGTCCTGTCTGTGTGACTGACAATGGTTATATTGATGCTGCCATTTCTCTTGCGAAAAAAGGAGTGGTCATTTGCTCATTCGGAGATATGCTTCGTGTTCCAGGATCTGAATCAACTCTATTGGAGGCACGTGCTGAAGGTGCTAGAGTGCAAATTTGTTACTCCCCCAACGAAGCCCTCGATGCAGCGCAGAGAAACCCAGGAGATCATTTTGTGTTCCTTGGTATAGGCTTTGAAACAACCATAGCACCAGTCGTCAATATCATAGGAAGGGCAACTGAAGCAAAGATTAAGAACATATCGTTATTGACTGCTTTTAAGCTAATTCCGCCTGCGCTTGAGATGCTCGCCTCAGCAGAAGATTTACAAGTCGATGCTTTTATAGGGCCAGCACATGTGAGCACGGTTATAGGGGTGAAGGCTTATGAGCCGATAGTTGCAAAGTTCAGACTTCCAATAGTCATTGCGGGCTTTGAAATGCTGGATGTCCTCTACGCGATTGACGGAATATTGCGTCAACTGCAAGCGGGAGAGGCAAGCGTTGAAAACCAATATAACCGTGTTGTTAAATACGAAGGTAATAAAAAGGCTCAGGAAGTTATTGAAAAATACTTGATGACTCTTGACGCAGAATGGAGAGGTATCGGAACAATTCCATCCAGTGGGTTGGGACTTAAGCCTGAATATGCAAACTTTGATGCCTGCTCTAGACATGGCATCAAGGTGAAGCCTGGTAAAGTAAATCCACGCTGCAAATGTGGAGCGGTGTTAAAGGGAGTTTTAAAGCCAGAACAGTGTGCTTTATTTGCAAAGCAATGCACGCCTCAGCATCCAGTGGGTGCATGTATGGTGAGTAGTGAGGGGGCCTGCGCTGCTTATTATCGCTATTGGGAGCTAAGGATATAGTGGAAGACAAGGTTCAACTCGCACATGGAAGCGGGGGGCAATTAAGTCATGACTTAATTGAGAAGGAAATAGTTTCAAGATTTTCAAAGGGTCCTCTGGATGGTCTTCCAGATGCAGCGACCCTAAA
>JAAZON010000516.1 GCA_012797725.1 SAR324 cluster bacterium
ACTTTCTAGTGTGTATGAAGCATTCCCAAAAGATGTCGATCCCGCATTAGATCCTGAAGGCTTTGCAATGAGGCGTTTTGTTAAGGTTTTGCTTAGGGCTTTTGAGATCCTAAAAGAGAAAAATATAGAGAGATAGATTATGGATACTAATCGGAGAATTTTTGTCACTGAGCGCGACATGGAGCGTTTAGAAGGTATTGTTGAGGGCGGTAGATCGGCGACACTCGAGCTTCTTAGGGATGAATTGTTACAGGCAACCGTGGTGAAATCTGAGGAGGTGCCTGCTGATGTGGTGACTATGAATTCACGAGCAAGGTTTCTCGATCTCGATTCATGTGAAGAGCTTGAAATGACGCTTGTGTATCCAGGGGATGCTGATGTTAAGTCTGGAAAAATTTCTATTTCAGCCCCAGTCGGAGCAGCGATCTTCGGGCTCTCAGTTGGGGATGAGATTGCTTGGCCTGTTCCTTCAGGGAAAGATCGCAAACTTAAGGTTGTAGAAGTTATTTTCCAACCCGAGGCAGCCGGGCGCTACGATCTGTAATTTTATTGCACTGGAGTTCGTTAGGGGGCGCCCAAAGATATTTCATTTCCGCTCTCTGCAGTCCGCTTAACCGCTAACGGCTGTCTGACTCTGCCTTGTCTGCCATACTGCTTCCGCGAACCGCAGTCTGCTTAGCTGTTAACGGCTGTCTGAGTCTGCCTTACCGTTTCCGCGAACTACTTCTCGGCCTTACTTTTGCAAACCAGAGAATATCTGACAAGAAGCTTAGCCTTTAGACAAAGCCTTGAATCCAGTATCTTTTTGAAGAGCATGTTTTTCACCTGCCAGCTTCTCAGCGTTTTCAATTATTCGGCTCAAAGCCTCAGTATATAGAAATGGGGGCTTTGATTTAGCCCAGAGGTAATATGCGAAGGAACCGGGGATAGGATTGAGTTCATTGAAGTACAAATTACCATTAGAAGTATCGATCATAAAGTCAAAACGTACTATTCCGGAGCAACCCAAGAGCTTGAAAGCCTTTAGGGCATGTTTTGTTACGGCATCTTTATAGTCTGGATCGAGATCTTCTGCATCTATTACTCTAACCAAGCTTGCCATCCCCTCAGATCTTGTGCGAAGACCTTTTTTGCTTCCCCCTCTGAGATATTTATCTTCGTAAGTCAGGACGCCTGATTGGGAAACAGGAATCTCAGTAACAGATGCAATAATTTCTTCGCCGTCCATTACAGAGATGTTGATCTCCATAATGTCCTTGAGGCAAGGCTCAATTAACGCATGAGTGTCGTATTTGAAGACTTTCGTAAGTGCAGGAAGTATCTCTTCTTTAACTTTAACGCGGCTAATCCCAATGCTGGAGCCAAGATTGCATGGTTTAATAAATAGTGGGAATTCGTTGAATTTTCGAGTTTGAAAAAGATCCTTTAAGACGGCTTCGGGGCTTTTCAGTAACTCACGTTTTTGAACAATGACTCCCGGCAGTACGGGAATGTCATGAGCAGCTAGCAGGATTTTACAAAAGTACTTGTTCATTGCGATTGCTGAAGCTGCAACTGGTGAGCTTGTATAAGCAGCTTCAGCTATTTCAAGCAAGCCTTGTATACAGCCGTCTTCTCCAAACTGGCCATGAAACGCAGGAATATACACATCGATGGGAACAATGTGTTCGGGACTCATAAGAATCTTGGAATTTTGGATGGGACAAAGGCCACCAATTCGGGGGATAGGAAGAAGGGTCACTTCTTTTACTGAGCTTAGTGAAGCAGGCAAATTTTTGTAAAAGTTTCTATCGAGCAACTCTCTTCCAATAAACCAACGACCATCCAATGTAATGTAGACCGGTGTAACTTTGTAACGTATTGTATCTATGGCTGAAATCAAATCTATACCGGTTATTATTGAGATTTCATGTTCAACTGAACGTCCGCCAAAGAGAACCGCGATGTTTTTTCTATTTTCTTGGAATCCAGAATTCATATGATCAGCATCTTTAAAATTTGGTATTAGGTTCATAAAGATCGACCAAGTCGTTTTCAATGAGCACTACATCACCAGTTTTCAAATTGTCAGAGAGGAATTCAAACCCCTCTTGCCGGCCTGGCATAAATAAAAGTTTTTCTTTTGGGAATCCTGCTGCCATCAAACCTTCCTCAAGTGGTTTCCGATTAGTAACTCCAACTATAATTAGCAGATCGCAAATTCCAGCAGCTTTTTTTGCTGCATTATAATTAGATTCATATTGCTTTTCTCCGAGTTCGATCATCCCAGGAGTCATTAATATTCTTCGAGAAGCTGGAATGGCTTGTAAAACCTCCAGGGCTGCAGCAAACCCTTCGGGGTTTGAGTTGTAAGCATCTTTCAGCCATAAAACGTCACCGATCTTTTGAAGGGAGAGTCTGTTATCAACTGGCTCTATATTCTGGAGCGCAGCAATCAGCAATTCGGGTTTTGCACCCAAAGCGCAGGCCATTGTAAAGGCTGCAAGAATGTTGGAAAGTGAAGTTTTACCTAATAATTTTGTTTGGGCCTTATGTCTATTACCCTTCCAGTGTAGAAAAAAATGAGCACCCTCTTCTGAGAAAGATACCTCGGAGACAGTGCAGTCAAGATGCCCTTTCGAACAGTCTAGGCCATAGAGCAATGTAATAGCCTTTGGATTTTGAGCAGCGATTTGCCTTGCTCCCTCGTTATCTCCATTGCAAACAAGTATCCCATCTTTTGGAACAGCCTTTGCAAGCTCAGATTTCGCGCAAAATACATTGGCTTCAGAACCAAAACGCTCCAGATGCATTAGTCCAACTGCCGTCACAATTCCAGCCTTTGGAGGGCATAGTTCACAAAGTTTTTCTATTGAGCCAATCCCATATGCTCCCATTTCAACGACTGCATATCTATAACCTGGTACTAAACGCTCTCTAATCTCACGTGTTATTCCCATCAGGGTGTTATAACTCTTTGGGGGCCAAAAGGTTGGTCCCAGTGCGACATTAAGAAGTTCTGCCAGTATCGATTTCGTGCTTGTCTTTCCGTAGCTTCCCGTGATGCCAATTACGTAAGGGTTAATACTTCTAATCTTAGCCTTGGCCTCATTCAAAAAGGTCTGTTGCAATTTTTGCTCGAATGGTTGAAGCAGACAATTTGCGGCAACCAAGAAAAGCGGCGTCGACTGGACAAGAAAGATCAATACGAGACTTTGCAAGATCAGTGACTGCGATGGAAGTGTAATAAAGGAAAGAAGCAAGATGCAGCTATACAAAACAAGCGATAGCCTATAGATTCGAAGCGCTCGCTCTGTCATCTTCAACGGAACCTTCCCAAATTTTCTTGGATCCTCCTCGAAGCAGGGGATAATAATAATGGCTATTGC
The DNA here is from genome assembly GCA_012797725.1 of SAR324 cluster bacterium. The sequence goes on from JAAZON010000516.1 coordinate 3,369, forward strand.
TGCGAGTAGTTGTGCTGCGAGAATAAAAAGTTCATTGGACTGCCCACAAAATAAAGCGATAACAGACAGACATGCCAGGAGTAGAGATGCTCGGGAATCAAAGGCCCGCTTTTCCAAGATCCATTCAAGATAAAGTCGATTTTTGTATTCTTGCTGTTGGAAAAAGCGCAGATAGCGAAGGATTCGCCTTTGAAAAAAAAGAGCTATGGCTAAATAAAGAAGGAAGGCCCCGAGTATGTTAAGCATTTCCCTCTCCTTTTGTTAGCAGGCTTAATAGAAAGGGTCTCAAATGATAAGCGCAAACATTAGCTCCTGCATTTAGATGCATGTTGTGGCCTAAATCTGGGAGCACTTTGATGATAGAGCCAGAAATCAGTTTATGAAGGTGCTCTCCCATTTGAAGAGGAGTCTCCGTGTCTTTCTCTCCCCAAAGCAAAAAGCAAGGGGTCTTAATCTTGGAGGCTTCCCGTGAGAGATCTTCATTTACTATTCTAACGAAGGTATCTTTAAGAGGGCCTGCATTTTTGAAGTCAGGTGAGGCGAAGGTTGGTATGAAAAAGCGTCCATACCAGTTTTTTGCAAAAAGCTTATCAGCAAAACGAATCAGCGTTCTGAGTGTGCTGACCCAGGTTCTTTTTAATTTACGTCTAAAGGAAAGGGTGTGTTTTATTCCAGAACTGTTTATTAGAATTAATCCAGAGATGCGTTCGGGGGACTCAGACGCAAGACGAATTGCTATTCTTCCTCCAAAAGAATGACCGAGAACAGAGGCTTTGTGAATCTTCTTTTGATCCATATAATTAACTAAAGCTTGAGCGAAATCTTTAGTGCCCCAGGCAAAAGATGGCGCTTCGGATTTTCCAAAACCAGGAAGATCTATAAGATGAACCTGGAAATCGGCTGCGAGAATTTCAGCTAATGGGCGCATCTCTTCAAGGCTATGCCCCCAGCCGTGCAACATTAGAAGTGAGTTTTCTCCTTTTCCTAGTACTTCCGAGTTCAGATTCACTTTTGGTAAGATCCTTAATTCATGGATTTAGGGTCAGTGTATATTTATTATCAGAAAATAGGGATTACTGACAGACTTGGAACATTAAAAAGATAAGTAATAAGAATCTGCTTTCTTGCATTC